>JAPWUT010000132.1 GCA_028275425.1 Anaerolineae bacterium
AATTGCTAATATTATCCTTTGAAGCCGAGACCGATATTTCTTATCCGACCAGTTTCTTTGTAGATAACATAAGTTTATGGATTTGCACGCCATAGAGGCATAAGCATCCTAACAATTTTCCAGCCAGCACTTTAACGATACGGCAATTATTACCGAACGTGCCCAAGACTGCGCAAGCGAAAAAGGGCACTTCGGCATCCTTCGCTTGAGGACGACCTTTTAGAACAGGTTTGCCTTAGGAGCGACGGAAGGTTAGGTAGAGGGCAGTAAGTAGGGCGGCAAGGCCCAGGATGACCGCAAGCAGTTCCGGGGGAAGGTGCGAAATCCCCACCCCCAAGAAGGCCGAAGCTGCTACCCCAGGTAGCCTTCCCACAACCATCACCGCTAAAAGCCAGCGAAGAGGTATAGGGGAAAGGCCAGCTAAGAAGCAGAGGGCATCGTCGGGGAAAAAGGGAAGAAGAAAGGCAATGAAGAAGAACCAAAGCCCTCCCTTGGCTATCAGCTCATCCATCCGAGCAAGCGTCTCTTTGGCTACAAAGCGCTCCACTAAGGGACGCCCATACCGCCTGGAAAGCGTCAACGCCAAAATTGACCCCAACATGACCCCCGCCATGCTGTAGAGGGTCCCAAGCCAGGGGCCAAAAATGTACCCTGCGGCAGCACCAAGCACTTGGCCCGGTATCGGGGCAAGGAAGACTTGGAGGGCTTGGAGGAAGATTAGCACTAAAGGCCCCCATATTCCCGTGGCTAAGATTAAATTCCTGGCTTTCTCCTCCGAAGACCAAATCGGAAGCTTGCCCAGGACTAAAGCTAATACCGCCAAGAGGGAAAGCAAGACGGCGAGGCTAACGCCTCGGAAGCCAGAAGATGAACTTGGACCCTTTGCCCGGCTTGCTCTCAACCCAAATTTTACCCCCATGCGCTTCCACAATCGCTTTGACTATGTAGAGGCCAAGGCCGACCCCCTTGGTCCTCCTCTTCAGGGGAGAATCGGCACGGTAGAACCGCTCAAAAATCTTCTCCTGCTCATCTTCCGCTATCCCTATGCCTTGGTCCACCACATAAACGTAGACTTTGTCCTTGTCCGCCCACCCCCCTACCCAAATCATCCCTCCGTTCGGCGAATACTTTACGGCATTGCTCACCAGGTTCTCCAGGACCTCCCTTATCCTCTCCTCATCGGCCAAGATGACGGGGAAATCGGGGGGGAAGGCGACTTCAAACTTGTGCTTCGGGCTCTGGCGCCGGTAATAATCAACCACTTTATCGGCTATTTTGGGAATCCAAACATCCCCCATTTCCAGCTTGAGAACCCCGGCCTGGATGCGAGATGCTTCCAAGATGTTGTCAATCATCCGGCTGAGCCGGTCGCTCTCTTCCTCTATCGCTGCCAAGCTCTCCTTAATCGTCTTCTCATCCCAATGAGCATCTTCCCGACGCAGAGTGCTGGCATAGCCTTTGATTATGGCCACGGGGGTTTTAAGCTCGTGGGATATGGCCGAAATGAGCGTGGTTTTAAGCTCCTCGGCCTCTTTGAGGTGGGTTATGTCCCGCACGCTTGCAATCACGCTTAAAATTTGCCCATCTGCACCAGTAAGGCGAGCATAGGTTATCCCGACCGTAATGCGCCTGCCGTCCTCTCGCTCAATCTCCCCTTCAATGTAGAGGGGCTGTTCGGTGCTGGAAGACTTAAGGAAGGGGCATTCTTTTTGACATAAATCTTTCCCCTGGGGGTCTTTCAGGCGCAGAACATCCCAGCAATATTTCCCGATTGCCTTTTCGGGCTTTATGCCTGTAATCCGGCTCATGGCCTGGTTGAAGACTTCTATCTTCCCATCCGGGTCCAGAATCATTATGCCATCGGCGCTGTGGTCTATTATGGCTTTAAGGCGCTGCTTTTCGGTCAGGACCTCTTGGTAGAGGCGGGCGTTCCTCACGGCTATAGCTGCCTGGTCGGCGAAACCGGCCAAGATTTGGTGCTCGTCCTCGGAAAAGGCTAAGCTTGTGGTCCGGAAGATGTACAAAGCCCCCAAAAGTTCGTCCTCAGCTACCAGGGGCAAAGCTATGACTTGACGCAAGGGTATGCCCGTCGCTAAGGATACGACCTTGAGGCGCATTTCCAACTGGGGCAAGGAAAGGCTTCCGTCCTTTAGGAATTGTATTTCGGCCAAGAAAGGTTCAAAATAGGGGAGGATTTCCGGTGCTATCCCATAGCTTGCCTTTATGCGGAAAGAGCCATCCCTTTCCTTGAGGACGATAAGTCCTACTTCACCGGCCAGGAGCTCGGCCGAAGCCCTGAGGATGAGACGAAGGAGGGAGTCAAGGTCCAGCCGGGAAGTCATGAGCTTGGCGATTTCCAGGAGATAATCCCTTTGCCTAAGCTTGTAATCTATGTAGCTTGCCAGCATCAGTGCTCAATCTCCCTGTGGGCTTGAAACCAATCTTCCAAAAGCCTTTCGGTCTCTTTAAGCCTTTCCCTCTTCTGTTGCTCTTGGTAACGCTCAAGGAATTCAAAGATTACGGCTTGGACTTTAAGCGGGTTGCGGATATTTTTGAATTCCAAAACCCCGCCGGGGGCAGCGGTAGTGATTAGGACATCGCCCATCTCGCCCAGCCCCACCATTCCCATAATCCTGCCCCAACCGCTCATCTTAGTAGTTACATCTTGGACGGACCCCAGAGGGGCTACCTTGCGTTCAATTCTGGAAAGGGGTCCAATTGGAGGGATTAAAGGAACAATTGGCACAATCCGCAGCATAACGATTTGCTGGGCGTTCACGATATACCTTTCGTTGGCCCAGTCTATCAGCCTGGTTGAAAACCAGAGGGTGCAAAATGCGCAGAAGAGGAAGCCCCCACAGATAAACCAGCCTTTAAGCTTGAACCAAAGGGCAAATGCTGCCAGCGAAATTATGAACAAAATGGCTTGAAACCAAGCTCGCCGGACAAGCATCCACCAGTGGGTGTACCAAGTTACCTGTCCCGGCTCCCTCTTTTCCCCGATAAAGGCGTGGAAGATTGAAAGTGATGAGCGGGAAGGCTGCGGCGGGGGTGGGGGCGGGGGAAGCTCTTCCCCAACCAGCCGCCTCTTTATCCTACCCCTCTCCTCGGCTCTCTCCCACCGCATAGCCCTGGCCTTTTGCTCTTGGATGATTTTCCCCACTTCATCCGGATTATTTATGCTTTGAAAGATGATTGGGCGGGTCCGGGCGGCGGTGGAAATGATTAGGTCGCCCACACCGAATATGCTCTTGGGGAAAGCTTTCTGAGTATCAATCTCTTGAATCCGCTCCAGCGGGGCTTCCTGGCGCGCTGCTACCCTGTAGGGAATTGTCTCTATCAGGGCTACCCGCCTATTGGTGACGATGTAGCGGTCGTAATGCCAGTTCCACAATTCAGCCAAGCTCCAAAGGAACCATGATGAAAAGAAAAGGAGGACAATCCCTCCGCACAAAGGCATTTTCATCCGGTAAGCCAAGTAACCCGAAAAGCCCAATAATCCCAAAGTTAACAGCGTAAGGAGGGACCACGTAATCAGGGTGCACCAGTGCCGGTGTCCGTGCCAGACTACGACCTCTCCTTCTACCAGCCAATCGTAGCGTGGTGCTTCCCATAGCTTTTTTACTTCGGGGCGGGGGCGGAGTTTCTGGCGGATTTCAGGCCTCCGGCTGAGGAGGTGGTCAAAATCGGCTTTTTCTATGTAGACGACCTCCAGGTCAGTCCGGGCTATCACGGTTGCATCCCTGGGCTCCCCTACCAAGAGCGAGGTTTCCCCAAACGAGTCGCCGGCTTGAAGGAAACGAACTGGCCTTTCCCTCCCGAATTCATCCAGAGCGCGGGCTATGGCTTCACCGGAAAGGATGATGTAATAGACGGGCTTTAGCTCGCCTTGCTCCACTATCCTGGCCTTTTCGGGGAAGCGCTCGCTTTTGGCAATGGCTGCCAGTTCCTTAAGCTCTTCCGGGCTTAAGCCTTCAAAGAGCGGTTGCTTTTTAAGCAGAGGGATTATCAGTTCTGTGGCCAAGGGGCTTATCTCCTCTTTCTGCCTCCAAAAGCTCTCTGAGCGCTACCAAGGCTACTTCTAACATCCCCTCGTCGGGTTGCCGTGTAGTTAGGCTTTGCAGGGCCAAGGCTGGCCAGAGGATTGCTTTGACCAAGCCATTGTGGTTGTAGCGGCTCCCCAGTTTAACGATTTCGTAGGAGACCATCACCACCACCGGGATAAGCAGCAGCCTGGTGAGGATGCGCGCCGGTAAAGGCTGCTTGCCCAGTAGGGCAAAAATCAGGATTGAAACGACCACAACCCAGAGGATGAAGCCTGTTCCACAGCGGAGGTGAGATGTCCCGAACTGCTTCACGGATTCAAGTTCCAGTGGTGCACCGGCTTCGTAAGCGTTTATGGCTTTGTGCTCGGCTCCGTGGTAAGCAAATACCCTCCTGACATCAGGCCAGAATCCTATTGCGGCAATGTAGCCTACGAACAGACCAAGCCTTATGCCTCCTTCCAAGAGGTTGTTGAGCAAAGGCGAAGGGATGAATTTTTCCAGCAAGCTGGCTATCAAAGCGGGCAAGAGGAAGAAAATGGCGATGGCGAAGGAAAAGGAAATCAGGACTGTGAACCAGGTCCAGAACCCCGTTATTTCAACTTTTTCCTCCTTCAGGGCCACGTTAGCCGAAAAGAACAAGGCCTTTAAGCCGAGGACGAGGGCATCCCAGAGCATTATGAGGCCGCGGAGGAAGGGCACTTTGGCCCAGAAGCTTTGGTAAATCCTTGGGTTAAGGGGTTCCGTGTGGACGGTGATTTGGCCATCAGGGGAGCGGACGGCTATGGTCAGGGCTTTTTCTCCCCTCATCATAACGCCTTCAATTACTGCTTGGCCGCCGTAGTTCATTCCAAACCTCCTAAGAGAATTATACCGTTTCCTGGGATTGAGACAAGCGAGCTAAACATCCTCCTGCCATGGGGGTTTGCGCCCCCCTGGACCCCCGTTTTGCCCACCCCCGTTGGCTTGGGGTTTGCCAGGGTTTTGGGTCCCACTCGTGGCGGGGTTGCTAATGCGGGCTACTCGCCCCCTATTTTTAGCTTTTGGGGGCACATCCCCCAGACCCCCTGCCAGGGGGTTTGCGCCCCCCTGGACCCCCGTTTTGCCCACCCC
>JAPWUT010000133.1 GCA_028275425.1 Anaerolineae bacterium
ACTGTAAGAGAACGGCTTGGGGTTGAGCCTTCCGCCCTGTCCTCACGAGTGGAAGCTTTGGTTTACATCCAGTTTACCCAGCTCCAAGCCGCTAAAAGCCCTAAGGCTTTCCGAGAGCTTGTCGCTTCTTACCTCCCCTCCCGCTGGGCCGTAGTCCCCGGTTTTCTGCTGCCCCTTAAGGCTAACGCCGAATCCTTGGACTTCATCCCCCATTTGGATTTCATCATTTACGATTCCTTGCTCTATGCCCCCATTTACAGGGTAGACGATAACTTGGTCCTGCCGCTGGAGAGCGTGGTAGCAGCGGGAGATATAATACCTGTCCTCGCCCCGAGGGTTATGGAGAATTCTCTCAGGGCCTTGGCCGAGGTTAAGAGATTGGCCCCCAACATGAGCACTTACCTGATCGCCTTCAGGCCCAGCGTAAGGGAATCAACCCTGCGCAAGAGGCTCAGCCCACCCGAATCAGAGTACGAACTTGAGCTATTGCCCGATGTAATCTGTGCTTTCGGGGGAATGTACGTGGAAAAGAAGGGGCGGGAGTATTTCCGCTTTGATACCTTTGAGGACGAATTCGCCCTTTTCTACTACCGAATCGCCAGGGATATAGCGGCCAAGAGCGGGAATCAGGAATTGCTTTTAGGCTTGGAAGAGTTAGCGGAGAGGGATTCGTATAAAATCCTTTAAGAGCGGAGGGGGTGGATGCGAGTCCTTCTGATAAATCCGCCTTACAATATTCCTATTGAGACCAGAGCTTCCCCCCCTTTAGGGCTTGCATACCTCGTGGCTATCTCCGAACGCCGAGGAGATGAGGTAAGAGTGTGGGATGGGGAGGTGGACCCGGAGCCGCTGGAGAAAATCCTGGAAGAGTTCAGGCCCGAAGTTGTAGGGATTACGGCCACTACTGTGCAGATAAAGATGGCTTGGAAAACAGCCGAAAGGGTGAAGAAGGCCCTGAACGTGCCCGTGGTCCTGGGCGGAGTGCATCCTACCCTCATGCCCGAGGAGTCAATCTCCCATCCCGCTATTGATGTAGTTGTTAGGGGGGAGGGAGAGGAGACTTGGGAGGAGCTTACTTCTTCCCTGGAAAGAGGCTTTGACCCCCAGGCTTTGAAGCAAATCCGGGGGCTTACTTTCCGCACACCTTCTGGGGAAATAATCTCCACCCCTGATAGGCCCGTTATCATGGATTTGGACTCTCTGCCCTTCCCTTCCTATCGGCCTTTCAAGATGCGCCTTTACACTAACCTTCAGCCTACCATAGACCACTTGCCCAGGGGAAGGAGCTTCCCGATCATGACCTCCAGGGGATGCCCTTACCGCTGCTCCTACTGCAGCCAGATAAGCCCACGTCGCTGGCGAATGCGCTCCCCTGAGAACGTCTTGGCCGAATGGCGTTGGCTTGTCAAGGATATGGGGGCGTTGGAGATAGGCGTTTTGGACGATACTTTTAACGTGGACAGGGAAAGGGTCATCAGGATATGCGAGCTTCTGATTAGGGAGAAGCTCAACCATGTCCCGTGGATAATGATAAACGGGATAAGGGCGAACCTTGTGGACAAGGAGCTCCTCCGTAAGATGCGGGAAGCAGGTTGCATCAGGGTTGCTTTCGGCGTGGAAAGCGGCGACCAGCGCATCCTGGACGAGGTCATCCACAAGCAGCTTACTTTGGAGCAGGTCAGGAATGCCTTCAAGTGGGCGAAAGAAGTAGGGTTGGAAACAATTGGCTTTTTCATCATAGGGCTTCCCGGCGAGACCGAGGAGACTATGGAGAAGACTATCCGCTTCGCCATAGAGCTTGACCCCTTGGTAGCCAATTTCTCCATAGCTACCCCCTTCCCAGGCACTGAAATGTACGAGGTTGTCAAGAGGGAAGGTAAACTGCTAATCAAGGATTGGGACGATTTTGCCTTCTTTGAAGGAAAGGCCCACTTTGAGATGCCTGGGATGCCGGCGGAGCTGGTGGAGAGGAAGTGGAGGGAGGCATACCGACGATTTTACCTCCGTCCCAAGCGGGTCCTAAAAGCCCTTACACGCAAGCGCACCTGGCTTGATTTGCCCAGGACTTTGAAAGTGGCTTGGAAAACTTTCACCGGCTACAAAAGGGGGAGGAGAGATGGGAATACTTGTTAACAAGGATACTCGGCTTATAGTCCAAGGCATAACGGGTAGGGAAGGCCGTTTCCATACCCGCAAGATGCTGGAATACGGGACAAAAGTAGTAGCCGGAGTCACCCCAGGCCGAGGTGGAGAAGAAGTAGAGGGGGTCCCGGTCTTTGACTCCGTGCGGGAAGCGGTTGAAGCCACAGGTGCTAATGCCTCAATAATCTACGTCCCAGCCCCCTTCGCCCCCGATGCCATATATGAAGCTGCCGATTCCGGCATCCCCCTCATAGTCTGCATAACCGAGGGGATTCCGGTGCAGGAAATGGTCAAGGTGAAAAGCTACCTCAAGGCCAAGGGAGTCAGGCTTATCGGCCCTAATTGCCCTGGAGTGATAACCCCTGGGGAAGCGAAAGTAGGGATAATGCCTGGCCACATCCACATCCCAGGACCCGTTGGCATCGTCTCCCGCAGTGGAACCCTCACTTACGAGGTAGTCTATGCCTTAACCCGCAAGGGAATCGGCCAATCAACGGCAGTGGGGATAGGGGGCGACCCGGTGGTCGGAACCGATTTTATAGAAATCCTTGAGATGTTTGAAAAAGACCCCCAGACCAAAGCCGTTGTCCTCATCGGGGAGATAGGTGGTAGGGATGAGGAGCGGGCCGCGGAGTTCATATCCTCGGCCATGTCTAAGCCTGTGGTGGCATTCGTGGCTGGCCGAACTGCCCCTCCAGGTAAGAGGATGGGGCACGCCGGAGCTATAATTGAGGGTGGGACCGGGACGGCTCAGGAGAAAATTGAGGCATTTAAAGCCAAAGGAATTCCCGTGGCTTCTCACCCCGAAGAGGTAGCCGAACTGGTGGAAAAATGCCTGTAAAGGTCCTGATAAAAGGGGCAGGAGATTTAGCCACCGGCGTAGCCTATCGGCTCCACCGGGTGGGAATGCTTGTGGCTATGACTGAAATCCCCAAGCCCACGGCCATAAGGAGGGCTGTGGCTTTTGCCCAAGCTGTCTACTCCGGCCTCCACACCGTGGAAGGGATAACTGCTCGCCGTGTGGAAAGCTTGGAGGAAATATTCAATTCCTGGGAGCGGGGTGAAATTCCGGTCATAGTGGACCCCGAAGCACGCATTCGGGAAAAGCTTAAGCCGCAAGTCTTGGTTGATGCGATAATGGCCAAGCGCAATACCGGCACCTCCATAAATGATGCCCCCATAGTCATAGCCTTGGGGCCTGGTTTCACTGCCGGGATTGATTGCCATGCCGTGGTTGAGACCAACCGTGGCCATTACCTTGGCCGAGTTATTTTGGAAGGGCAAGCCCAACCCAACACCGGAATCCCTGGGGATGTCGGAGGGGAAGCGGAACGCCGCGTCCTCCGTTCCCCTGCCGATGGCCTATTCCGCCCATTGAAGGAAATCGGGGAATTTGTAGAGGAAGGGGAAACCGTAGCCGAAGTGAGCGGAGTGCCCGTTAAAGCCAGGATAAGCGGAGTGCTCCGGGGCATACTCTATCCAGGCCTGGAAGTGCGCCAAGGGATGAAGGTGGGGGATGTGGACCCAAGAGGAGTGCGGGAGCATTGCTTCACAATCTCCGATAAATCCCTGGCGGTGGCCGGAGGAGTGCTGGAAGCCATCCTCTACTTAAAGCGCTTGCTATCTATCCCCGATTGAAGGAGGTGTAAAATGTGCAGGATTGAGAGGGTCAAAGCGCGGGAAATCCTGGATTCCAGGGGTAATCCCACAGTAGAAGTAGAAGTCTTCTTGGAAGATGGCTCTTGGGGGAGAGCTGCTGTCCCCTCTGGTGCTTCTACCGGGGCCTATGAAGCTCTTGAGTTGAGGGACGGCGATAAGGCTCGCTACGGAGGCAAAGGTGTCCTGAAAGCGGTGGAGAATGTGGAAAAAGTAATTGCCCCCAAAATCAAAGGGATGTGCGCGCTGGACCAGCGGGCCATAGACCGGTTGCTTCTGGAGTTAGATGGGACTCCATCCAAATCCAAGCTTGGGGCTAACGCAATCCTTGGGGTATCTTTGGCCGTAGCTTGGGCTGCCGCTGCCTATTTGGGCCTGCCGCTCTATCGCTACCTTGGCGGGCTAAACTCTTGCGTAATCCCTGTGCCGTTCATGAACATCCTCAACGGTGGCAAGCATGCCCACGATTCTACTGACTTGCAGGAATTCATGATAGTGCCGGCTGGAGCTCCTTGCTTTGCGGAAGCCCTCCGCTGGGGGGCTGAAATCTACCACTCGCTCAAAAAAGTCCTGGCCTCAAAGGGCTACAGCACCAACGTCGGGGACGAAGGAGGCTTTGCCCCATCCCTCAAGTCCAACGAGGAAGCCGTGGAGCTCGTGTTAGAAGCGATTCAGAAAGCTGGGTACAAGCCTGGGGAAGAAGTATTTCTGGCCCTTGACCCAGCTGCCTCGGAGTTCTACGAAGACGGTCGCTATGTCCTCAGGAAAGAAGGGCGAACCCTCTCCTCCGAAGAGATGGTGGAATTTTATGCTGGCTGGGTTGAGAAATATCCGATTATAAGCATTGAGGATGGGCTTTCTGAGGACGACTGGGAGGGGTGGAGGCTCCTTGCCAGCCGGCTTGGGGATAAAATCCAGCTTGTAGGTGATGACCTTTTTGTGACCAATGTGGAGAGGATAAAGAAGGGGATAGAGCTTGGCCTTGCCAATGCTGTGCTCATAAAGCCCAACCAGATAGGCACCCTTACCGAAACCTTGGAAGCGGTAGCTCTGGCCAGAGGTGCGGGTTGGGGGGCTGTAATCTCCCACCGGAGTGGGGAGACTGAGGATGTAACCGTAGCCCACTTGGCCGTGGCTACTGGGACCGGCCAAATAAAGACGGGCGCACCCTGCCGTAGCGAAAGGGTTGCCAAATACAACGAACTCTTGCGGATAGAGGAAGAACTGGGCTTATCCTCCCGGTTCGGTGGGCCAGTTCTTTTGGAAAAGTT
>JAPWUT010000010.1 GCA_028275425.1 Anaerolineae bacterium
TAAAATCGTCGGCTTCGGGGAGTACAGGGCTAAGGAAGTTCTGGACTTGGACGGATATTACCTCTGCCCAGGGTTCATAGACGGCCACGTCCACATTGAAAGTTCAATGCTCACAATCCCCGAATTTGCAAAGGTCGTAGTCCCTCACGGAACAACCGCCGTGGTTATAGACCCACATGAAATCGCCAATGTCTTGGGGCTTGACGGGATAAGGTATATGTTGGAGTCCAGCAAGTATAACCCCTTAAGCGTTTACGTGATGCTTCCATCCTGCGTCCCGGCTACCGATATGGAGACTTCTGGCTCGCAGCTCGCCTCTTACGACCTCGCTCCACTCTTCAGCAACCCTTGGGTTTTGGGCTTGGCAGAAATGATGAATTACCCAGGCGTTATCTTCGGGGAAAGCGAGGTTCTGGCCAAAATCGCCTCTGCACGAGGCCACCCAATTGACGGCCACGCCCCAGGATTAACGGGGAAGGACTTGGCCGCTTACATCGCCGCAGGAATAGGCTCGGACCATGAGTGCACTACCATTGAAGAGGCCAGGGAGAAATTAAGGCTGGGAATGTATGTGATGATAAGGGAAGGCTCTACGGCCAAAAACCTGCGTGACCTTCTCCCCTTAGTTACCCCTACCAACGCCCGCCGGATGATGTTCGTTACCGATGACCGCCACCCTGGCGATTTGATAAAGGAAGGCCACATTGACCACATCATAAGGCTGGCTATAGACCAGGGGATAGACCCTATCCTTGCCATCCAGATGGCAACTTTGAACCCGGCGGAGTACTTTGGCCTTAAGGATTTGGGAGCAATAGCCATAGGCCGCCAGGCTGATATGGTCCTCTTTGATAACTTCAAAGACTTCAACATCCTCAAGGTCTGGCGAGCAGGAACACTTGTGGCCGAAAACGGCAAGATAATCCCCTGGGAAAGGCCTCAGCGCTCAATCCCTCTACGAAGCTCCATGAACATAAAGTGGGATGGCGTTGATTTCCGAATCCCAGCTCAATCTTCAAAAGTTAAGGTGATAGAAATCATCCCTGGCCAAATCATAACCCGCAAGCTGGTAACCGAGGCCAAGATAGTTGATGGCTACGCTGTGGCCGATGTGGATAGGGATATCTTGAAGATAGCGGTCATTGAGCGCCACACTGCTTCGGGGAACATGGGCAAAGGGTTCGTGAAAGGTTTTGGCCTGAAAAGAGGGGCTCTTGCTTCCTCCGTAGCCCACGATTCCCACAACATCGTGGTTGTAGGAGTGAGCGATGAGGATATGATGAAGGCAGTCAAGGAAATAGAGGCAATGAAAGGGGGTCTTGTAGCCGTAGCCGACGGCCAAGTTTTAGCCAGGCTTCCTCTGCCCGTGGCCGGCCTAATGAGCGAAAAATCGGCTTACGAAGTGCAAGCAGAGCTGGAGGAGTTGCTCAAGGCAAGCAAAATGCTGGGCTGCACTTTGGAAGAACCATTCATGGCTCTGAGCTTCCTCGCCCTCCCAGTTATACCCGAACTGAAGCTTACCGATAAAGGCCTCGTGGACGTGACTGAATTCCGGTTCGTGGACCTTTTTGAATGAGGAGAGATATGCGCAAGGTTATCTTAGCCTCTTCTTCCCCCCGCCGGCGCGAGCTTTTGGCAACCCTCGCGTTGCCTTACGAAATCTCCACCGCGCCGGTGGAAGAAACCTTATTGGAAAGCGAAAGCCCAAAGGATGCAGTCCGACGCCTGGCCTTAGCCAAGGCTAAGGCTATCCGAACTGCCGATTCGCAAGATGTAATCCTGGCCGCCGATACAATCGTGGTTTTCAAGGGTAAAATCTTGGGCAAGCCCAAGGACGAATCCGAAGCTAAAGAGATGCTCTTGGCCCTGAGAGGCGATTGGCACTTGGTCTTTACAGGAGTAGCACTGCTGGCCCCACCATCGCTTGAGCTTTTGGCCGTGGAATGCACGCAAGTGCTCATGAGGGATTATTCCCTTGAGGAAATTGAAGCCTATGTAAACTCAGGGAAGGCTATGGATAAAGCCGGAGCTTACGGTGTGCAAGATGAGGGTTTCCGACCGGTAGCGGAGATAAAAGGCTGTTACACCAACGTGATGGGCCTCCCGCTCTGCTTAACGGTGGAGCTTTTAGGGAAAGTTGGCTTTGACTTTGAAGCCTCCCCCGTTCAGATTTGTGAGAGGGCAACGCCGCCGGAGTTCAAGGGCTCCCACGCCTTGCGGCCTCTTCCAGGATGCTGAAGACATTCCGAGCGGCCGATTCCCAAGTGAAAATCTTGGCCCTTTCCACCCCCTTTTCCTGCAAGCTTTGGGCTAAATCCAACTCTTTTATGACCATTTCCATCCCCTCCGCCCAATCCTCAGGCCGGTTGGGGTCAAGCAGGAGAGCGGCCTCTCCCAGCACTTCAGGCAAAGAGGAGGAGCGAGAGGCTAAGACTGGGCACCCGCAGGCCATCGCTTCAAGCGGAGGGAAGCCAAAGCCTTCGTATAGGGAGGGAAAGAGGAAAGCCTCAGCCATAGAGTAGAGGGATGGCTTGTCCTCGTCGGCTACCCAGCCGGTAAACTTTACGCCGTCCTCAAGCCCCCTTTCCCGGACCATCTTCAAAGGATTGAGGAGGGCCGGACTTTCGCGGGTTGGGGCTTTGCCGGCTATAACCAAGACGGGCGCTTGGTTCCCGAGCTTATTGCGCAAAATCTGGTATGCATCCAAAAGAAGGCCGATGTTCTTCCGGCGGTCAAATCCCCCAAGGTAAAGGAAAAACCTTCCGCTTAGCCCATATCTCTCCCGAACAGCCCTCAACCTCGCCTCATCCTTTACCGGCTTGAACTCCTCCCCTATCCCCGGATAAACCACCCGCACTTTCTCCGGGCTTACCTTGAAGAAGCCGATAACATCCTTTCGTGTGTGGGCCGAATCGGCCAGGATTAGGCAAGCCTTAGGGATGGCGGCCTTTACCAGGAAGTTGTAGAGCTTTACCAGCGGGGAATACGCATACTCAGGGAAAAGGAATGGGATGAGGTCATGGACAGTTACGACCAGGGGCTTAGGGGAGAAGAGGGGAGGCCCCATGTAGGGAACGAAGGCCACATCCACATGCTCCCGGAGGCAGAAGAGCGGGAAGAGGGCATTTTCAAACCAGACCTTGTAAATGTTGAGCAAGGCCTTCCCTGCGGGAAGCTGCCGGCCTCCCAGGGCCAGGACTTTAACTTCGGCTCTGGTGGTCAAAGCATCCAAAATTTTCCGAGAATACTGGCCGGTCCCCGTCTCCGGCCTTTCCAAAAACCAGCCGTTGAACCCTACTTTAAGCATGCCTAAAAGCCCCGAATGCCATTGCGAGCCCCCGAAAGGGGCGAACAATCTCCCAGCTCTGGGGAGAAAACCAACCCATTTTAGCCGGAAGGAAGGCCTTTGGCAAAAAGACCTGTTCGGTTTATAATTTTCACGATTAAGCTGGCAAGGTGCGGTATGGATAAGGCCAAGGAGCAAATTCTACTGGAGAGGCTTTCTCGGCTTGGGAACGTAGTAGTAGCTCTTTCGGGGGGTGTGGATAGCAGTTACCTACTTTGGGCTGCTTTAAAGGCCCTGGGACCGGAAAGGGTCCTGGCGGTCACAGCTGTTTCCCCTGTAATCCCTTCCCGCGAGAGGGAGGCTGCTTCCCAAATAGCCAAAATGCTCGGAGCCCGCCACCTCTTCCTGCCTACGGAGCAAATGGCCGACCCGGAGTTTTTGGCCAATACCCCGGAACGCTGTTACCTCTGCAAGAGGACTGTCTTCTCCAAACTGGTGGAGTTTGCCCGCCAGGAAGGTTTTCAGAACGTGGCAGAAGGCTCTAACGTTGATGACGAGCTTGACTTCCGTCCGGGAGCCAGGGCTATTAAGGAGCTTGGGATTCTAAGCCCTCTCAAGGAGGCCGGCCTTTCCAAGGAAGAGATACGCCACCTCTCACGCCTGGCAAGGCTCCCGACTTGGGATAAGCCTCCCCAAAGCTGCCTGGCAACTCGCATCCCCCAAGGTAAGCCGATAACCATAGAGGATTTAGCTATGGTGGAAAAGGCCGAGGACTTCCTCATATCCCTGGGCCTTAGGACCGTGAGGGTCCGGCACCATTACCCTATCGCCCGCATAGAGGTGGGGAAGGAGGAGATGAGCAAGGTTGTGGAGAGGGCGGAGGATATAGTTTCGGCACTTAAGGCGGTTGGATACGGCTACGTTGTCTTGGACCTACAAGGCTATAGGCCGGGAGGAGTTTAGTGGACAAGGAAAGGCTTAGGCGACTGTTGGAAGAGGTTCAGGAGGGCAAAGTAAGTGTGGAGGAAGCGCTTGATGCCCTGCAAGGCTTCCCCTTTGAAGAGCTGGAATTCGCTCACCTTGATACCCACCGGCCCCTCAGGAAAGGGTTCCCTGAGGTTGTCTTCTGTCCTGGTAAGACCCCAGGGCAAGTAGTGGAGATTATGGGGCGAATCTACGAGAGGAGTGGGCGAGCCATGGCTACCAGGGCTTCCCCAGACGTGGCCGAAGCTGTGCTCGCCGCCTTCCCTCAGGCCAAGCACTTCCCCGAAGCCAGGATAATCTTCTTGGGAGAACCGTGCCCGAAGGCAGGCCGGGGCACAATCTTGGTTATAACCGCTGGAACAGCCGATATCCCAGTGGCCGAAGAGGCCGCAGTCACGGCCGAAATCTTAGGCAGCTCCGTTGAGCGCCTCTACGACGTTGGAGTAGCAGGCTTGCACCGCCTTCTGGCCTACAAGGACAAGCTATTTTCAGCCAACGTCGTAATAGTGGTAGCTGGGATGGAAGGGGCGCTCCCAAGCGTAGTGGGAGGCCTCGTCGCCCGACCAGTCATAGCCGTCCCCACAAGCGTGGGGTATGGAGCGCACTGGGGAGGGCTTGCCGCGCTCCTCACCATGCTCAACACCTGTGCTCCTGGAGTGGCCGTGGTTAACATAGACAACGGCTTTGGAGCCGGATACCTGGCCCACCTCATCAACCTTTGAGGGGTTGACATGAAGATAGCTTATTTTGAAGCCTTCGCCGGGGCCAGCGGGAACATGATTTTGGGGGCGATATTGGATGCGGGCCTGGAACTGGAAAGGCTCCAAGAAGGCCTCAGAGCGCTCCCGCTCACAGGATACACGATTTCGGCTACTAAGGTCAAAAAGCGGGGGATAGCCGGGACCTTCGTGGATGTGAAAGTAGAAGGGCCCCAGGAGGAGAGAAGGCTTCCGGACATTGAAAGGATAATCCTGGAGAGTGCGCTCCCGGAAAGGGTGAAAACTTTGAGCTTGAAAGCCTTCCGCCGCCTGGCTGAGGCCGAAGCCAAAGTTCACAACATACCGGTGGAAGAGGTGCACTTCCACGAGGTTGGGGCAGTGGATGCTATTGTAGATGTGGTGGGGAGCATCTTGGGGCTTGAGCTTTTGGGCGTGGAAGAGGTTTACGTCTCGCCCCTGCACTTGGGTTATGGGATGGTAAAAAGCGCTCACGGCCTGTTGCCTGTCCCAGCGCCAGCTACAATGGAACTAATCAAAGGCGTGCCAGTTTACGGCTGGGATGTAGAAGCCGAGCTACTGACCCCAACAGGAGCGGCAATTCTTACCACTTTGGCTTGCTCCTTTGGTAGCCCCCCGCCTTTCAAACTGGAGAAGCTCGGATACGGCGCGGGGTTCTGGGACCTTCCCTTCCCCAATCTCCTGCGCCTCGGCATCGGTGAAAAGGAAGCAGCCGGTTACGAAGAAGATTACGTCACCGTCCTGGAAGCCAACATTGACGATATGAACCCCCAGTGGTTTGACCACCTGATGGAAAGGCTTTTGGAGGCCGGTGCACTTGACGCCTACCTTTCCCCAATCCAAATGAAAAAGGGCAGGCCAGGTGTAAAGCTTGGGGTTATAGTCCAAGAGGAAAAGCTTGGGCCTGTTCTGGACGCAATTTTCCGCGAGAGCACTACCATCGGGGTAAGGGCTTACCGAGCAAAGCGTTGGAAGCTGGAAAGGGAAGAAATCCCGGTGCTGACCCCCTTTGGGGAAGTGAAGGTTAAGGTAGCACGCAGGGGTGGCCAAATCCTTAACATAGCCCCTGAATACGAAGATTGCCGGAAGTTAGCCAAGGAAAAGGGGGTAGCCTTAAAAGAAGTCTACCAGGCGGCCTTGGGGGAAGCTCGGAAGCGTATGAGGGAATGTCAAGATGGAGCAATTTGAAATTTTCCACTACCATCAAGGGCAACTTGAGCGGTTCCAAAGGCCATTGCCTGAAGAGGCCATAGTGACCCTGAGAGTCAACGGCCAGGATTGGGTCAGCCTCTATTGCACCCCGCGGGATTTGAGGGAGCTGGCCCTTGGGTTCCTCTATTCGGAGGGGCTAATAAAGGGCTTGGAAGATGTAGTGTTGGTCAGGGAGTGCCAGGACTTAAGGGTTATAGAAGCCGTCCTCTATCAAGATGTGCCCCTACCAACCCGCAAAATCATAACCTCGGGATGCGGGCAAGGGGTAACCTACACGGCCGAATTGGGAAATTTCCACCTTGAAGGAGGCGTTTGCCTTACGCCGGAGAAAATCTTTGCCCTCATGAGCGAGCTTTACCGCCTTTCCCCCTCTTACCGAGAATCCGGTGGAATCCATTCCTCGGGCATAAGCGATGGGGAAAGGGTTCTTTGGGTGGCGGAGGACATAGGCCGGCACAATACTCTGGACAAAATCAAAGGGCATTGCCTCCTTGAGGGGATCGAGACTGAAGGGAAAGCGATTCTGACCACCGGCCGAATTTCCACTGAGATGCTGATTAAAGCTGCCCGAATGGGTGTATCTTTCCTAATCTCCCGCACTTCTCCCACGGGCCAAGCCGTGGAGCTGGCCCGAAGGTGGGGTATCACCTTGGTGGGATACGCCCGAGGCAATAGCTTCAGAGTCTACTCTAACCCCGAAAGGCTTGCGATTTAGCTCCGGCCTGTAGTAGTTCAGAAAGAAGCGGTAGAAATCGGGGGAGCGAGTCTTAGGCCCTATTTTGAGGGGGATGTAAGCGGGGTAAATGATGAAAGCCCTGGTTTGAGCTCCCCCCGGCCCACCGTGAGTCGCCTTTTGGTCCTCAAAGGTTACTATAGTGCCTTTCCCCTTCATCGCCCCTACCACTATCACATCCCCAGAATGAGGGAAGGAAGCGAGGCGTGCTATCTCCTTCGCAACATCCTCCGGTTCCCCGTAGGGCGCAAGGAAAGAGGGGTCGCCTTGAACTTCGCCTCCTTTGATTACAGCAGAACCTCTTGATGAGAGCAAGTGAATTTCTTCCCCTTCTTTCAAGGCCACGAGTCCTACCCCGGGGTGTTCAATCAAGCCCTTGAGCAAGTTCGGATACAGACTTGATATCTGGCTAAAGGAAAGGCGCTCCTGCCAAGCATTGAAGTAAACGTGGGCCAGGGGGCCGGAGCAGGAAACGATAACTTCCTCCTCAGGCGTGGGCAATTCCTCCGAAAACCAAGGGCTTATGTTCCGGAAAGCCTTGAGCAACTTCCGCCACGGCCCCCTGTACTGGCTCCTTTCAGGCCCGGAAATCTCCCTCAGGCTTTCCACCCTCTCCACCAAACCCCTGATGAAATCCCCAAGGCTTTGGCCAAAGGCCTCCCGGAAAGGAACCGAAGGGGTCAATCCATGGTCCGACATGATGAAGACATCGTAGCGGTTGAATGGCTCCTGAGAGCACATCTTGAAGATTTGCCTTATCTGGGAATCAATTCCCTTGAGGACCCGGAGCGCTTCCGCTGCCGATGGGCCGGTTTGGTGGGCCACTTCATCGTATCCAAAGTAATTTACGTAAATAGCCGGAAGGCCCCTGTAGATATCCATGAGGCAGGCGTAGGTCTGCATTTCCCGGAAGAGGATGTTCACGGTTATGTTCAGGAAAGGCTTTGTGGTCCAGGGCAAAGGAGAAGGGAAGAAGGAGCGGAAGAGCCTTTTAGCCCACCACCGGGCATATTCCCATAGGGATAGGCCGAAGATGCGGAGGAACCGCAAAGGGTTTAGGAGGAAGAACAAGGCCCAGGTCACGTTCCTCAGGCCTGGAAGGAAATAAGATGAACTCATAGCGCCGAGGGTAAAGAGGGCTGTGGAAGCTCCTCCATCCAGCATGGAGAAATAGGCAGCTCCGCCTTCAAGGAGGGGGACAGTGCCCCTGGCAAGCCGCTCCTGGATGACATGCATTGCCTGGGGATTCCGGCCCTCAATCGTGAAGTTTCTATCCTTTTCGTACCAGCGGAAGCCGCAGATATCAAAGTTATCACCGTAGAAGAGGCCTGCTTGGAATGAGGGGGTAGCACTTGGGAGGCCACAATCCCAAAGCTCAAGCTTGTAGTTTCCCCCCTCCAAGAGCTTGCGGACGAAAGGCATGTATCCGCGCTGGACGGCTTTGATAAGGTAATCAAAGGCTAAGGCATCTATGTGGATGATGATGAACCCGCGCCCTTTTTTCGCCTGGGGCTTCCTCAAGCCCAGCCTTCTTAGGATAGGCTCGTATTTTACCCTGGCAATGGTTTCGCCGATTGGCATGGGTCTAAGCGAGCTTAGCCGCTTCCATGAGGGCACGGCGAACTAAAACCCTGACCATGTCTTTGCGGTATTCGGCCGAACCACGCAAGAGGCTGGAGCGAGGTTGCGCCTCCTCCTGGGCCAAGCGAGAGGCTTCCTCTATGCTCTCTGGCGAAACCGGCGAGCCCTTTAGGTATTCTTCCGCCTTCCGAGCCCGGAAGGGGACAGGGGCCACAGGCCCTATGGCAATGGCCGCCCTGGAAAACTTGCCCTCTTCCCAGCCAACTACTACTCCAACGTTCAGGATGGGCAGGATTAAAGCTTGACGCCGGGCAAGCCTTTGAAAGGATGAACCCTCGTTCTCCCCGAGGGGGCGAAAGCGAACCCCCTTAACCAGCTCAAGGCATGGGTTTACGCAGCACTTACCCACATCTTCATGGAACTGGGTGATTGGTATCCAGCGGATGCCTTCCTTGCCGGCTACTTCCACTTCCGCATCCAGAGCCGCAAGAGCAATGGCCGAATCGGCGGCGGGCATGGCATTGACAAGGTTGCCTCCGATTGTGCCTACGTTCCGGATTTGGAGAGAGCCTACGCTACGGCAAGCCTTGGCTAAAAGGCCAGCCTTGGCTTGGATAAGGGGGGACTCGGCTACTTCTTGATGGGTAGTGGTTGCCCCAACCCAGATGAAGCCGTCCTCTTCCTTTATCCCCTTAAGCTCGGGGATGCGCGTTATGTCTACCAAAACCCTGGCTTTCACCTCCCCCCTCCTCAGCTGGAGGACGAGGTCAGTTCCGCCGGCGATAATGCGGGCTTCTCCGTTGTAGCGTTCCAAAATTTCCAAAGCTTCTTCTATGCTTTGGGGAAAAATGTATTCTTCTACCATGGCTACCTCCTCGTTCCAAGTTTCAAGTTTGGCACTACATCCAGGTCCCAGCCGCTCCGCAGGCCTTTTATCAGGTTAAAATAGCCAGCTGCAGCTACCATAGCGGCATTATCGGTGCAAAGTTCTGGGGGTGGCCAACGGACCGGCACAAGGACCGCAGATTTCATTTTTTCCCGGAGGAGGGAATTGGCGGCTACTCCTCCAGCCAAAAGCACTTCTTTAACCTGGTAATTTATAGCCGCCTGCCGGGTCTTTTCCACCAAAACATCTACCACTGCCTCTTGGAAAGAGGCGGCCAAATCGGCCACAGGCACGCCCGGCGGGAGTTTAACCCCTGGCTTGAGAGAAATTCCATCACCGTAGCGCTGGATTTCCCTCAAGACGGCAGTCTTAAGGCCGCTGAAGCTGAAATTGTAAGTCCCCTTGAGCCAAGCCCTTGGGAACTTGAAAGCCTCAGGGTTGCCATGCTTAGCTTCCCGTTCTATCGCTGGCCCTCCGGGGAAGTCAAGCCCCAGAAGCCTGGCGACTTTGTCAAACGCTTCCCCGGCCGCATCGTCCAAAGTATGACCAAGCTCCTCGTAATCCCCGTGGTCCCTCATCAGGAAAAGGGAAGTATGCCCACCGGAGACCACCAGGCAAAGGAGTGGGAACTCCTTAGGGGGTTCGGCCACAAGCCAATTAGCGTAGATGTGGGCCTCAATGTGGTTTACCCCAATCAAAGGCAATCCTTTGGCCCAAGCTATAGCCTTGGCTACATTCACCCCTACAAGGAGGGAGCCAGCCAACCCCGGGCCATGGGTCACAGCTACACCCCCTAAATCTCCCCAATCAACCTGAGCGTCTTCCAAAGCCTTCTCTATCACCGGGATTATTGAGAGGATGTGCTGCCGGGAAGCGACTTCGGGGAAGACCCCTCCGTAGCGGCGGTGAATATTTATTTGGGAAGCGACCACATTGGAAAGGATATGACGGCCGTCTTCCACCACCGCGGCTGAGGTTTCATCGCACGAGGTTTCAATGCCCAAAATCCTCATCCTTCCTCGCCCCTGCAAAATGCCCAAAAGATAATACACCGATTTGGTGGCAAAAGCAAGCCTGGATATAATTTACCTAACTACCTGGGTCATTGCGAGCGGAGTGAAGCAATCTCCAACCCTCGCGGGGAGATTGCGGCAGCTTGTGCCGCCTCGCAATGACAAAATCTATCTGGAGGCAGAATCCATGGAGCTTAGAACTTTGGCTGAGAGGGTGGCCGAAAAGTTCCCGGTAAGGGAGCGGGATTTGAGGCGCACCTTTGAGGCTTTGCTCACCACCGATAACCTCTGGGAAGTCCTGGACTTAACGGATATCCCCATCATGACTTTTTGCGAGCTTTGGAAGGAACTGGCTCAAGAAGGGCTCGTAGAGGTGAAGGATTCCTCCCTAAGGTTGACTCCGAAGGGCCGAGAATTGGCCGCTTTTCTTGAGATAACCCCCCTCCGCGATTTTGCCTGTCCCCGCTGCAAAGGCCGAGGCATAGAGATAGAGCCTCTCAAAGAAGTGGCCGAAGAATTTAAAGCCATAGCCCGCAGCCGCCCTGAAGCTATTAGGGATTACGACCAAGGCTATGTCTTAGAGGAGGTAACGGTAGCAAGAGTGGCCTTGATGTGGCAAAAGGGGGACCTGGCCGGACTCAACCTCATGGTCCTTGGGGACGATGACCTGGTGAGCGTGGCCGCTTCCCTCACCGGAGCACCGAAAAGGGTCACGGTTATTGACATAGACGAAAGGCTCTTGGATTTCATCCAGAAAGTATCGGATAAAGAGGGCCTTAAAATCCAGGTCCTGAAACATGACCTCCGCTACCCATTGCCCGAAGAGCTCCAAGGGGCTTTTGACACCTTCATCACTGACCCGACGGAATCTTTCAAGGGGATGAAGGCTTTCTTGAGCCGCAGCCTATCTTGCCTGAAAGGGCCAGGAAGCGCTGGCTACTTCGGGTTTACCCGGAGGGAAGCCTCCCTCAAAAAGTGGCAGGCCATCCAGAAGTTCCTCCTGGAGAAAGGGGCAGTCATCACCGACATCATAGACGACTTCAACGTTTATGCTAATTGGCCCTACATGGAATCAATGCGGGCTTGGGAGCACCTTCCGGCCCGTGCGCTGCCCCAAAAGGAATGGTACAAATCGGCCCATTACCGCATAGAACTTCTGGAGAAACCGGGGCCGGATACTGAAGTCTTCCCTGTGGACCTTTACGATGAGGAAACTGCTACGGTTTAAAGGAGGAAGCCGTGTTTGACCCTAAGTTCGCCTGCTTAGTATGCGGAGCTGCCGAAGGGGAGACGGAGCTCAATGCCTTTGATAATGCGCTCTTAGAGGCAGGCATTGGGGACATAAACCTGGTTAAAGTCTCAAGCATAATGCCTCCAAACGTGAAGGTTGTGGAAAAATTGAACCCCTTACCCAAGGGGGCTTTCCTTCCGGTGGTATATGCGGCAGTCTCTTCCTCCAACCCCGGGGCGATAATCTCGGCCGCAGTCGGTTTTGGCCGGTGCCAAGACGGGTTCGGGGTGATTATGGAGGATGGGGGCGTAGGGAAAAGCGAGGAAGAGGTGCGGAAGGAAGTGGAAAGAAAGATTGAGTTTGCTCTGGCCCGAAGAGGCCTCAGGCCCGACGAGGTCCGCATAGTTTCAGTATCGCGGCAGGTGAAAAAGTGCGCCTCGGTTGTGGCCGCATGCATTTTCTTTGAATAACAGGCAAAGGAGGTGGAAGCTGTGAATAAAGGCTTGGTGATTGGAGCAATAGTCATCTTAGGAGCGCTGCTCTACTTGGTAATAACGGGGCTCGGTGGCTCATCGGTCTACTACATTACGGTGGGGGAGCTTAAGGCAAAAGGCCCCGCCATCTACGGCAAAACCGTGCGAGTGGCGGGGAAAGTGGTGGAAAATTCCATCCAATGGGACCCCCAAACCCTGACCCTCACTTTTGAAATAGCCGATGACAGCGGTAAGCTGCCAGTAGTTTACCACGGCCCCCGCCCCGATATGCTCAAGGACGGAGCCGAAGCGGTTGTGGAAGGGCAGTATACTCCGGAAGGGGTCTTCAAAGTTAACCCCAAGGGTTTGCTCCTCAAGTGCCCTTCTAAGTACCAAGAGAAAAATCAGTAAGGGGGATTGATGGCTACCATCGGCTACTCAGCCATATTGTTAACGTTTGTGGTCAGCCTGTGGGCTGTTTTGGGCTTTGTAATAGCGCACTCTCGCGGTTACAAAGAGCTTTCCGAAAGTGCCCTCAGGGCAGTCCAAGCAGCCGCAGCCTTGGTCACTCTCGCCTCCCTATCCTTGATTTACCTTTTGCTCAAGCGCGATTTTTCGGTAGATTACGTATTCCGTTACACCAGCACGGCCCTGCCACCCCTTTACGCTTTCTCCGCTTTTTGGGCAGGGCAGGAAGGCTCGCTCCTCCTTTGGTTGTGGTTGCTTTCCATCCTGACCTTGCTTGCCTCTTTGAACTTGGGCCGAGAAGATGAAGCCGTCCAGGATTACGCCTTGGCCGCTTTGGCCGGGATAGAGGCCTTTTTCGCCCTGGTTCTGGCTCTGGTGAGCAATCCTTTCGCTTTCTCCCTGCGCTTTCACTCCGAAGGCCTGGGCCTCAATCCCCTCTTAGAGAACTTCAGCATGGTGATACACCCTCCTACGGTCTTCATCGGTTACGCTGGCCTGGCCATACCGTTTGCCTACGCCTTAGCTTACCTGCTTGCCGGCAAGCCCTTAGAGGATTGGATTAAGAAAGTAAGGCCTTGGGCTATTGTGGCCTGGGCCTTCTTAGGGGCCGGAATAATCATAGGAGGATGGTGGGCCTACATTGAGCTGGGCTGGGGAGGATATTGGGCCTGGGACCCCGTGGAAAATTCCTCCCTAATCCCATGGCTTACCGCTACCGCCTTCTTGCATTCGGCCGTAGTGGCCGAGCGGAGGCATTACCTCAAGGGGTGGAGTTTCCTGCTCATTACACTAACGTTCCTCCTCTGCCTCTTTGCCACTTTCGTGACCCGCTCCGGGATAATCAAATCGGTCCACGCCTTTGCCCAATCGCCTCTGGGCTTTTACTTTGTAGCCTTCATCGCTATCTGGGCACTTCTAACCGGCTTTGTAGCCTTCAAAAACCGCGGTAGCTTCGCAAGTAAGAAGGTGGAAAGCGCCCTGCTCTCCAGAGACACCGCTTTCTATTACCTGAACTGGCTTTTCTTTGGCGAGGCTTTGGTATTGCTTCTGGGCATACTTTTCCCCACCTTTAGCTCCACCTTCCAAGGGCAAGAGGCAAGCATTGACGTTTCCTTCTACCATCAAACCTTCATGCCCCTGGCGGCAATTACAGTGCTCCTTTTAGGGCTATGCGTTAGCTTAGGTTGGGGGACTACTTCGGCCAAAGCTCTGCGCCGGGCGCTTATCCCTGTCGGCAGCGCACTCCTGGGGATTGTGGTTCCCATCGCTTTAGGCGAAAGGAGCCTGTTTCCTATCCTGAGCTGGGGCACTGTAGGCTTTGCCGCTGCCGGGGTAATCCAAGAGCTGGCCAGAGGGGTCAGAGAATTTATCCGCAAACGTCGCCTCATCCCCCGACCGTACGGTGGCTACCTCGTTCATGCCGGCATAGTCCTCTTAGCCCTCGGAGTAATAGGCTCATCCTTCTATAAAGCCGAAACTTTGGTTTCCCTCAAGCCCGGAGAGACGGCCGAAATCGGAAATTATGTCTTGAAATACGTGAACTTCCAACACCAAAGCCTTCCTACCAAAGAGCGCTTCCTGGCGCAAGTTGAAGTTTACAAAGACAGCCGCTTCTTAGGCCAAATCCGCCCTGAGAAAAACTTCCATTTCAATGTTGAGCAATGGGTGAGCGAAATCGGCCTTAGGAGCACCCCAGCTGAGGATTTGTACCTAATCTTCATAGACCTTGACGAGGATGGCACGGCCAGCTTCCAGATACAAGTGAACCCGATGGTCTTCTGGATATGGGTTGGAGGGGGGTTAATGGTTTTAGGGGCTGTCCTTGCCCTCTGGCCTGAAGGAGGGAAAGAATGGAAAAGTTAGCGGTCATAGCCATAGCTTTGGCGACTTTGCTTTGGATTGCCTGGCCACTGATGAAAGTGACAGGCTCTGAGACAAGGCGCTGCCCCTCTTGCGGGGCTCCATATAAGCCCGGAGATAAATACTGCTCCCGCTGCGGCCGAAAGCTCCCGAAAGGAGAACAAAGATGAAAAAATTGAGCTTTATTCTGCTTCTCAGCGCTTTCTTCTTGGCCTTCTTCGCCTTAGCCCAAAGCTCCGGCACTGTAGAAGGCGAAGTCCTCAACGGCTCGGCGGAGAACAAGCCTATTTCAGGCATAACTGTTACCCTGCACATCTTTGACTCCAGCGGAACGGAAAAGGGAACACTCACCGCCCTCACAGACGAGCGAGGCTACTTTGCCTTCAATGGGTTGGACACCGGAAAGGACCTCTTTTATTTGGCGGAGGTGAACTTTCAAGGCGTCCTTTACCATAGTTCGGCCCTTTCCTTCACCGAAGGTGAGGAAAAATTACGCCTACCAGTCGTGGCCTACGAGACAACTGAGAGCGATTCCGAGATAGCGGTCCAGAAGGCGCACTTTATCTTTGCGGTGGCTCCAGACAGAAAGACCATAGAAGTGATGGAAATGTATTCCGTGGCGAACAACGGCCGCAAGACCTTCGTGACCAAGGATGGGAAAACCCTCCGTTTCCCCATACCTCCGGAAGCCATGGATTTCGTTTCCGATTCCCTTAACCCTGAAGGAGGGGAAGCCGTCCTCACCGAGCCAATCTTGCCCGGCCCGATGCCCCAGCCCCTGACTCTGGGATACGTGCTACCGGTCCGAGGTGATTCCTTGGAAATCCGGCGCACTGTCTTTTATCCCGTGGCAAGCTACAATGTCCTCGTGAAGGACATAGGCCTTACGGTAGAAGTTCCCGGAACCAAGCGGGGGAGGAACGTAGAAACGGCCGGCGATGTTTACTTAAACTTTGAGGGGGAAAAGCTCCCGAAAGGGGGAGAAATAACTGTGAAGCTTTCGGGCTTGGAGAAGGCGAGCAAGGTGCAAGTTGGAGGAACAACCTGGGTTTTGGCCACAACCGTAGCGGTAGTGTTGGCCCTCCTTGGCTTATTCCTGGTTTACCTGAGGAGGAGGTGAAAAATGCGCCTGGAGAAAGTGCGGGAATTCCTTGCTTCCAAGGGGCTTGATGGGCTTTTGGTAATCCAGCCGGAAAACCGCCGTTACCTCTCAGGCTTCACCGGCTCCTACGGCCTTCTCCTAATCACGCCCGACTCTGCCTACATCGCCACCGATTTCCGTTACTATGAGCAGGTTGAGCGAGAATGCCCCGGTTTTACCTTGGTCAAGGTAGAGAAAGATTTTGCCGATGTCCTCCCCAAACTCCTGGAGGAAACGGGCGTAAAAACTCTGGGCTTTGAGAGCTTCTACCTCACCGTGGAAGAATACAGGAAGTGGCGCAAAGCAGCCCGCAAGGTGAAATTGGTCCCTTGCCAGGACATCGTGGGAGAAATACGGAGCGTGAAGACGCCGGAGGAAATCCAGGCGATACGCAAAGCCGTGGCTTTAGCCGACGAAGCTTTCTCCCACATCTGTCAAGTCCTTCGGCCGGGGATGAGCGAGAAAGAAGCGGCCTGGGAGATTGAATCATTCATGCGGACCCATGGGGCAGAGAAAGTGGCCTTTGACCTGATATTGGCCTCTGGGCCCAATGGTGCTCTCCCGCACGCCAGAGCTTCCGATAAGCCAATAAAAGAGGGGGAGCCAATAGTGATTGATATCGGCTGCGTGGTAGGGGGGTATTGTTCGGACCTGACCCGAACGGTTGTGCTGGGCAAGCCCGATGAGCGCTTCTCCGAAATCTACTCCTTGGTCCTAAAAGCGCAGGAGAAGGCCGAAAGAGCCATAAAGGCCGGGATGCGAGCCCGCAAAGCCGATTCCATAGCGCGCAAAGTCATAGAAAAAGCTGGCTACGGCCCGCAGTTCGGCCACGGCCTCGGGCATGGCGTGGGTATGGCCGTGCACGAAAAGCCAAGGGTTGGGAAGCTCTCCAAAGATACCCTCCAGGCCGGGAACGTGATAACCGTAGAGCCCGGAATATACATATCCGGCTGGGGTGGAGTCCGCCTTGAAGACATTGTGGTAGTGCAAGATGAGGGGGTTGAAATCTTGACCCGCTCGCCCAAGGGCCTTAAGTCCGCAATCCTATGAAAGAAGAAAAGGTAAAGCGCCTGGAAAGGCTTTTGGAAATAAGCCTTGAACTAAGCTCCACCCTCCACCTGCAAGACCTCTTGAGCAAGATAGTCCATTTAGCCACCGAGCTTACCAACACTGAGGCCAGCTCCATACTGCTCTTGGACCACAAGACCAAAACCCTTTACTTTGAAGCGGCTACGGGCGTGAGGGTGGACTCAATCCAGAAAATCCCAGTCCCACTTGAAGGAAGCATTGCCGGGAGGATAGTCCAGGAAGGCAGACCGCTGATTGTGGAAGATGTCAGGACTGACCCCAATTTCTATGGCGTTGTGGACACTTTGACCCATTTCCAGACCCGCTCCATCCTGGGGGTCCCCCTCAAAGTCAAAAACACAATCATAGGGGTATTGGAAGTCCTGAACAAGAAAGGAGGGGAACCTTTTGACGAAGAGGACGTGAAGCTTTTAGAGATTCTGGCCGCTCAAGCAGCTGTGGCTATAGAAAACGCTCGCCTCTTCCAACAGTGCGACTTCATCTCCGATTTGGTCCACGAGCTCCGCACCCCATTGACTTCTATAATAGGCTACACCAAGCTTATGCTTGACCACGAGCTTGAACCCGCCACTAAAAGGCGCTTTTTGGAAACAATCCATCGGGAGGCGACAAGGCTTTCGGGCCTGATAAACGACTTCCTGGACCTGGTGCGGTTAGAGTCGGGGCGGGTTAGGATAACAAAGAAGCCGGTCCAGATTCGGCAATTGCTTGAGGAATGCATTGCCATTATGCGCCCCCAAGCTGAACCACGCAAAATCAAAATCAAGCTTTCCATTCCCCCAGGCCCCTCTTACATCCCTGCGGATGAAGACCGGCTCCGGAGGGTTATCCTGAACCTTTTGAGCAATGCCATAAAGTTCAACCGGGACGAAGGGCTTGTGGAAGTCAAAGTGGAATTAGAGGGGAAAGAGGTGCGGATTTCGGTCTCCGATACCGGGATTGGGATACTGCCTGAGGAGCTTCCCTACATCTTTGAGAAATTCTACAGGGGGCGGGCCGAAGAAGAGGTCTCAGGCTCAGGGCTTGGCTTGAGCATAGCCAAGCAAATTGTGGAAGCTCACGGTGGTAGGATATGGGTTGAAAGCACTCCAGGCCAAGGCAGCACCTTTACTTTCACCCTTCCTCTGGAGGGCAGCCCTGGATGAAGCGCTTTAGCTTGGCGGTTATTTTGGCCTTAGTCCTTACAAGCTGCTCCCCAACCCCGCTTCCCCTGCCGACCCCCACCTTCACTCCTACTCCCACCCCTCAGCCTCTGGAGCTTGTAGTCCTTCACACTAACGATACCTGGGGCTACATCTTCCCTTGCGGCTGAAGGCCGCCGATAGGCGGATTGGCCCGGCGGGCCTCCTTAGTTAAGGAAATACGCAACAAATACGAAAACGTCCTTCTCCTTGACGCCGGAAACACCTTCTGGAGCGATGTCCCTCTCACGCGCAAGACCGGAAGCTTGATAATCGTAGAAGCCATGAACATGATGGGCTACTCAGCCGCAGTGCTTGGGGAGAAAGACCTCACCTTGCCTAAAGATGCACTTGGAAAGATAATCTCCACAGCCAATTTCCCCATCCTTTCGGCCAATGTGCTTGAGGAAGATGGCAAGCCTTTGGCTTCTCCCTACACAATTTTGGAGGTCAAAGGCCACCGCATAGCCATCCTCGGCCTCACAGGGCTACCGATACCGCCAGTTACAGGCTATCGGGTCCTTGACCCACTGGAGACCGGCCGGCACTACATCCGGAATTTGAGGAAGGAAGCGGATATAGTGATAGTTCTTGCCCACACCGGGGGTGAGATAGCCAAGAAACTTGGGGACGAGGAGGGTGTAGACCTTGTAGTATGGGGTGGGGTTAGCGGGCAAAACCCTGGCCCCTTCTGGAACGAATCCAACGCTTCTTTAACCATCATAGCCGAAGTTCCTACCCCTGGCCATGCTGGGCGAGAGGTAGGTTTTGCCCGGCTGAACTTAGACTCAAAGGGCCGAATAACCCACTACGAATGGAGCACGACTTCACTCACCCCTTCCTTCCCGGACGACCCCGCAATCCTTGGCCTAATCCAGCGCTACGGAGGGCCGTAATTGCAGTGCAGCCCTCCCCCCTGACCTCTGGCGGAGGGGGCATGGGGAAGCGCTTTTCCAACCTAACCCCCTGACCCCCTTCCCTGCGAGGGAAGGGGGAAAATTTGGCGGGTTCTCCGGTCAGCCTACGAAGGTGGGCGACGGGGGTCCAGGGGGACGAAGCCCCCATAGCAGGGAGCCGTGGGGGTGTCCCCTTCACGCCGACTGAAGTCAGCCTCTTTGAAAAAGGTCGGCCTTCGCCGACCTTGATTAAAGCGGGGGTGGAGGGGGCTGCG
>JAPWUT010000134.1 GCA_028275425.1 Anaerolineae bacterium
GCAAGCCAAATCGGCTACTTAAACTTAGCGGCTCTGGGTAACGTGAGGGCCCTGGGCCGGCACCTCGTGACACATAACCCACAACCGGCACACTTCTCGGCTTCCAGGACCGCTTTCTTATCCACTACTTTGATCGCCCCGTAGACACACGAAACCTCACACAACTTGCAACCCGTGCACCTTTCGGGGTCCAGAAGCGGGGGAACTGGGTAAAGCCGGTACTCTTGCTCCTGGACTCTCTTCAAAGCCAGACCCCTCACCTCCTCCACCGAGGAATACCCATGGGAATCAAGCCATTCTTCCATCTCTTTGGCGATTTTGCCGAAGATGGAAGGGCCTTTGAGGATGGCGGCAGTGCAGACCTGCACTGCCCATGCCCCGGCCATCATCAGCTCTATAGCATCTGTCCCCCTAAATACGCCCCCAACCCCTATTATGGGCAAATCCACGGTCCTGGCGATATCAAATATGCAACGGACTGCTAAGGGCTTCAACGCTTGCCCCGATAGCCAACCATACCCTTCCTTGCTCCCCATCAGGGGAAAACCAGTTTCTATGTCTATGGCCATAACAGGCCCAAAGGAATTTATGGCCACAATGCCGTCTGCCCCAGCCTCCTTGGCAGCTAAAGCGGCCACTTTAACATCCCTGAAAGGACTGAACTTTACGAAAACCGGAACCTCTACAGCCTCCTTAGCCGCTTGGATGGCTTCCATCATTGGGCGTGGGTCGTCACCGATGTAATGGGTGGAAAGTTCCAAAGCATCGGCGTAAGGCCTTACCTTAGGAGCAAGCTGGGCAATATCCTTAGCTGTGTACCCCAAACTGATTATCAAAGGTAAGCCGGTCTCTTTAGCGATAGCATACTCCCTTTCAATCCACTGCTCTGGGGGGAGTTCGGACCATAACTCGGTGTTTAGGAAACCTCCGGGGATTTCGGCCATATTTGGGTGTGGGACCTGGGCAGCCATAACGGAGATTGTTTTAGACACGAGGCCTCCGGCTCCTCCTTCGGCGCACCGCTTCATCGCTTCCCCGTTCCAGACTGGCGGACCGGCAGCGGGCATAACTGGGTTGCGGAACTTTATCCCGCATATCTCCACTTCCAGCTTGGCCATTTCCCCCTCCTTAAGGATTAAGGCACCGGTTTTAGACCGGTGCCTTAAAGTTTTGCCCCTGGCCGGACTCGAACCGGCAGCCCACAGCTTAGGAGGCTGTTGCTCTATCCTCTTGAGCTACAGGGGCATCCTTGAAAATTTTACCACAAATTGCCCATTCTGAGCAAATCGCATTAGCACTTGCGCCAAGAGAGCATTACCGGGTGGCGGAGGCCATAAGGAAGCTGAGCTCAGCCGGCATTCGACCCAAGTAGCATTGCGATTTGACAACCCCCGGATTTTTGGCTATCATTTATATAGAGCCGGAGTGCTGGAACTGGAAGACAGGGCGGTCTCAAAAACCGCTGGGGTTGAGGCCCCGTGTGGGTTCGACTCCCACCTCCGGCATTTATGCCTAAGAACTTTAAAGACCCATCGGTTATAATTGTCGCTACCTTTGGCGGTTTGCTTATCGGCATCTTGTTCGGCCTCTTCACCGGCTGGATTCTGTGGCCTGTGCAGTATACGGATATTGACCTCGTTGACCTCTACCCCCACTATAAGGACGAGTTCGCCCTCCTGGTAAGCTACGCCTACGCCTTGGATGGGGATTTGGAAGCAGCCAGTAAGCGCTTAGAAGAGGCCGGCATTGTAAACCCAGGCGCTTTCTTGGCCTCCCTGGCCGAAAGTTACCTCGCCCAAGGGCAAGAAATCCCCGCCAAAAGACTTGCCCTCCTGGCCGAGGCCTTGGGCTATTATTCATCAAACCCACAAATCGTAGCCTTAATCGCAACTCCAACTCCCACCCCTACTTTCACCCCCACTCCCACCGATACCCCAACTCCTACCCCAACCTTTACCCCTTCTCCAACTCCAACCAATACCCCAATCCCCACCCCAACACCAACTCGCCCACCAGCTACTCCTACACCCAGGCCAACCCGCCCACCTACTCCAACCCCTACCCCGGCCCCTCCTACCCCAACCCCCACCCCTACGGTGGATTTTAAAATCGTGATCCAGAGAATCCTTACCATCCAGGAGAACGGGGGATGCGGCGGCAACCACAACATCTACGTCCAGGTCATTGATGCCAACGGCACACCGCTTGATGGCATTGTGGTCCACGGAATTTGGACCAAGCAGGATTACATCACCCAGGAGGAACTTTGGTGGGCCGGAGCACCCTACGGCGACCGCAACCACGGCCGCACCAACATCCCCCTCTGGAAAGCAGGAGAACAAGTCTTCGTCAAAGGCGATGTCACCGGCCGCTCCTACACGAGCGAGGTAAGCCGGGTCCTTGATACCAGAACTGCCAACATCCCAATTGAGGACTTAATAGCTGGGGGGTATTGCTCTTCCCCAGAGGATTGCCGCCACAAGCTGGAAACAAGCCCAATTTGCGATGGCCATTATTCTTACCTTGTAATCTTCCAGAGGCAATGGTGAGATGAGCAAAAGCGGGGTTGCCTTGGGATTGCTCCTTGGTTTAACCTTAGGCTTAGGACTTGGCCTATTCGTAGCCTGGGGATTGCTCCCCCCAAAGCACTACGAAGGCCCACCTTCAGCTCTAAAAGAGCCGCTTAAGAAGGACTATGTTTACTTGATAAGCGCGGCCTACGCCCAGGAAGGCGACCTCAACAAGGCCCGGGAACGTTTGAAAAGCCTTGGCTACAGGGACCCGGCTGCCGTTTTGGCTCAAACCCTGGCCGAACTTAAAAGTAAAGGGGCACCACGGGAAAGCCTCGCCGCTTTGGCGGTGCTGGCTCAGGCATTAAAGGCCCCTATCCCCGCTGCCGAAACCTACCTACCCTCTCCCACCCCTACCTCTACCCCTCAGCCGCTTCTGCCTACCCCTATCCCTCCAACAGCAACCCCTACCCCCTCCCCGACACCTCTTCCCTCCTTTGTCCTCAAAGCCCAAGAAAAGGAATGCAGGCCCGATGGTGAACCATCCCTCCTGGAAATTGAAGTCCTCGCTAAAGACGGAACGCCTCTGCCTGGCATTGAGCTGATCGTCTCCTGGGAAGGCGGGGAAGAGTACATCTTCACCGGCCTCAAGCCCGGAAAAAGCCCAGGCTATGCCGATTTTGAAATGCAACCCGGAGCGACTTACCGCGTCAGGCCAGCGGAAGAAGGCTCTGAAGAAGCCGCTAACCTCTTAAGCTCTGGGGGTGGTTGCCCGCCGGATAAACCAATGGTTTCCTGGCGCCTGACTTTCCAGGAGGCACCGTAGTTTTGCATCCCAGCCACTTGATAAGTATAATGGGGTTAACTTTCGCTTTCAAGGAGGGTAAAAGTGAAGGAGAAGTTCCTGCAAAAGATGCCGCTTTTTGCCGGCCTATCGCCTGAGAGCATTTCCCTAATCGCCAAAGCCTTGCGCGCTGGCCGCCGGCAAAAAGGCGAAATCCTCTTTGAAGAAGGAGAACCACCCAATTTCCTCTACTTCATAAAAAGCGGATGGGTCCGCATAATTGAGCCCGAGGGCAAGGTCCTGGCCACTTTGGGCCCCGGTAGCGTTGTCGGGGAAAGCGATTTCTTCCAGGGCAAGCCCTTCTCTGTAAGAGCCGAGGCCATCTCTGACCTGCAAATCTGGACGCTCTCGCGGGAAGATTTGATAGGGCTTGTGGGCACCAACCCCTTCCTCGGGATGGAACTAAGCCAGGCCCTCGGCCTGACCATAGCCCCGCTCAAGGAATACTTAAAGGGCAAGCTGAGGAAGATTGCCGGCTTCTCAACCATTGCCGACGAAGAACTGGATGCCCTTGCTTCCGCATTCTCCCTGAGGCGTTACCTGCCAGGAGAATTCCTCTGCAGAGAAGGCGAACCACCCAAAGGGCTTTTCCTCTTGGAAAGTGGCTCCGCCAACCTCTTTGTTACCGGAGAAGATGAGTTCACAGTCCTGAAGGAAGGGGAAAGATTTGGCGAATTTAGCCTGATTACCGGCAGGCCCTACCCTTACTCCGTCCGCACTGCTTCGGAGGCCTTCCTCTGGTTCCTCCCGGCTGAAGAATTCAAAGCCATCTCCACCCGCTACCCCGCAATCAAAAAAGCCCTGAGCGCGGAGCTGAAAGCTCCCCTGAGCCGCAAGGAGAAGGAACTGGCTGTGGAACGCTTGGCCAAAGTCCCCCTCTTCAAAGGCTTACCCCAGGAAGCCTTGAAAGCCATCGCTGTGAAGCTATCCATTGCCTTCTTCCCCCAAGGCGAAACAATCGTCTCCGAAGGCTCTCCAGGCGATGCCATGTTCATCATAGACACAGGCCAGGTAAAGGTCACGAGAGCCGTAGGGCCTCGCCGGGCCTACAATTTATCCGATGGCGATTTCTTCGGTGAGACGGCGCTCATAACCGGCCGACCCCACAACTTCTCAGCCCTGGCCCTATCCGATACGGTCCTTTGGATACTGTCCCGCTCGGACTTTGAAGAACTCGCTCTCCAATACCCGGCCATAAGCTTAGCCCTGAATCGCCTCTTGGGCGAGAAGCTCCTGGAATTTGAACGCCAATACCTGCAGAGGGAACTCCGCCACCTTTACCTCTTCTCCTCCCTTGAACCGGAGCAAATTGAGGAAATCTCTTCCCGCTTGAAGCCGGTTAAGTTCAAAGCTGGCGAGACCATATTCCGGGAAGGGGAACCGGCTAATTTCCTATACCTGATTGAGGCTGGCCAGGTAGAAATCGTAAAGAAAATCGGGAAGGATGAAGTGACCATTGCCTTCCTCAGAGAAGGCGATTTCTTCGGAGAGATGGCCCTCCTTAGGGGGACAGACCATACCGCCACCGCCAAGGCCATTACCGATGTTGATTTGTGGGGTTTAGAGAAGAAGGACTTTGACGAGCTGCTCCTGCGCTATCCCGCTCTGGCCGTCTCTTTAAGCAAAGCTTTGAGCGATCGCTTGTTCCAGACCAACTTACTACTTACCCAGAGGCTCCTTGTGGCGCCTCGGCGCGAGG
>JAPWUT010000135.1 GCA_028275425.1 Anaerolineae bacterium
TCCAGGTTATCAATTCCGCAGTTGGCCCCCAGCGCCCATGTGGACTCGTACTCAACGCAGGAAACGATTTCCTTGCCCTGCTCATCGTAATAGGTGTTGGAGCACTGGATGACGCAGCCGGGGTGGCAGGCATGGTTGTATAGCTCTTTGCCCAGGCGCTTCTTGTTGTTCTCAAAGACGGCCTCACCTGAAGTCTTGGGAGCGCCCTCAAAGCGACCCTCGCGGAAGTTGCGGGTAGGATAGGCCCCGGCTTCGTTCAGGATGTTGACCAAGACTGCCGTGCCGTAGGTGTTGAGAGCGCCCTTGGGCTTGGTGATGTCGTGGGAGCGGAGGGCCTCCAGGAGCTTCTTGCGGCCTTGCTCAAAGAGGTCGGGGTTAGCAATTTCTACACCTGGGCCTCCTTCGTCGTCCACGATGATGAACTTGACCCCTTTAGAGCCGAGGACGGCGCCTGCACCACCGCGGCCGGAGTAGCGGCTTGGCCTCCCTTCAATGTCATTGAAGCAGACTCCAGCCGTAGCCATTCTCATTTCTCCGGCCACGCCTATGCCCATAATCCCAATCTTACGGCCGTAGCGTTCAAAGAGCTTGGGGTAAACTTCGTAGAGGCCTTTGCCTACATACTCATCGGCCGGCTCAAACTTGACGCCATCCTTGGAGATGTGGATGAGCCAGAACTTGCCCGGCTCCTTGGGGTAGCCTTCAATTATCACGCCCCTTATCCCAAGGCGAGCAAGGCGCTGAGGCCACTCGGTGCCAGCATTGGTTTCCTTTATACCACCGGTAAGGGGGGACTTGGTTCCTACGGAGACCCTACCGCTTGTAGGGGCATTGGTTCCGGTGACAATTCCCGGGGCCAGAACCACTTTGTTATTGGGGCCAAGGGGGTGACAGGTAGGGTCAACTTCGTCGTAAATGATGGTGGAGGTCAAAGCCCTTCCCGCCAGATACTTATACTTTTCGGGGAGGTCCTCAAACTTGGCGGAAAGGTCGGTCATATTTATCCTGAGCAACTTCGCCATTTCTCCTACCTCCGTTGGTTTGGGGGACACCCGCTAACATTATACACGAAAAGGCGTGGAAAGGCAAATTTCATAACGCCTCTTGTTTTCCCCACCTTGGCTGATGACCCGCCAGCGCTTTTGGCCCCGCTCGTGGCAAGTTAACCTCTCGGCTGAGGTTTAGGTCGCGGGGGACGCCCCCCAAACCTCTGCCATGGGAGCGAAGCGGCGCTTCGCCCCTATGGCTTGCAATGGCGGTTATCAGGTTGCTAACGGAAGGATTTGTAGATAGAGGGGAGGAAAACCTTCCAAGGGAAGACTTTTAGCCAAACAGCACGCTCTCTGAAGGCTTCGCCTTCCCTGCCGATAAAAGCCACATGGTAAAGGGTCCGCTCTTCCCAAGCCCAAGGCTTAAGCCCCCACCGCACAGAGGCTGAAGCACCAGCCGGTATCGGACCTGACCAACGCACGAAGTCCCTTCCCACCTCCAAAGTGCCTACATCGCAAGAAAGGGAGTCAGGGATAAGCCGGGAGTTTTCCGGAAGGGGGATGAAGGCCAAGGCTTCGGAAGCATCGCCTAAGCCTGCATTCCGAAGGCTCAGAGTGCAAGAAATGGGGGAACCGGAAAGGGCCTCCGCCGGCTCACATTCCAGCTCCGAATGGCTCAAATCCGGCACCATAACCCCTACTTTGGCCCAACGGCGGAATTGAATGCCCTGCTCTTCTATGCCCATCCTGATTTCATGGCGTATTACTTCTCCAGCTGCTGCGGTCCCGCTCACCAAGGTCTGGTAAGAGATGGTGACGGATTCGCCAGGGTGAAGCAGGCCTCGCCAAAATAGCGAAGAGGAAGCGGGGTCAAATGCTCCCGGCCCTCTCAAGCTTGATGGCAAAAAGGTCAAACTAATGGGGATTGTGTCCGATAAATAGGCGGTTATCGGCTCCGGCCCATCGTTCCTAAGGATTACAGTCCAGCTGACCGCTCCTCCGAGCTGCACGGACACCGGCTCGGCGAAGAAGGAGGAAGAGCCAAGCCAGGATAAGAAGCCTATGGCTCTTTCCATGCCCTCGGAGCGAGCTTCTTCCGGCAAAGCCTCAAACGGAAAAGCGAAGAAGGCCGAAGCCCCATCCCCCACCCGCCGCGCTAACCCGATGGCCCTCCTCTCTTGGTCCCGAAAGGTTACTATCGTGCCTGGTAAAGGCTCAAGGGAATCGGACCAGTTGCGGAAGGGGTATTGCAAGGCCCAGGGGCCAAAATCCTCCCCAATCGGCTCCTCCGGTACGCCTATTGCCGAGGTAGGGGTGACATCATCGGTCCAGGTGAGAACGCCTAAAAGCGGGAGGAGGGAACCTGTCCCCCGGCAGAAGGAAGAGGCAGCCGGATTCCGGCAGAAAAGGAAGTCTTGGGATGATAGGAAAAGCCTTCCTCCGCTAAGGATGTAATCGGCCAGCGCTTCTTCCTCCTCCGCCGTCACCGGAGCATACCAGTCATATCCTGTCCACCATACCACTATGGGATACCAGCTCAGCCTATCCGGGGGAATGGGGGATTCGTTAGCATGCCAAAGGTCGTAAGCGAAGCCTGCTTCGGCCATTGCCCTCTCATACTTTCCCTCTTGGTCATACCATCGGTCATCATCCACAAGGAGGATAGGGGCCGGGGTCTTGGTGATGGCAGTAGCTCGGATGGAAAGAGCTGGGGAAAGGGAGGAGCGCAGGGTTACGGTCAGGATATCCCTCTCATTCCATCCGGCATCAGGAGGTATCGTTACGGCAATTTCAAGGGTGGCGGTAGTGCAGGGGGCAAGAGTTATGGACCAAGAGCTGGGTGTGGCAGGCCAGTTGCTGCCTTCCATGGATACGGAAATGTTCTCAGTCCCGCCTCTCCCCAAGTTCCGAACCTCAAAAGTATGGGTAACCACACTACCCGGCCGGCCTATGAGGGTTTGGGTCATGGGTCTTACCTGGAGGCCTGTTTGAGTAGGAGGAGAAGTAAGCCAGGATATGGCCTTTTCCATCACTTCCCGCCTGGAAGCCCTATCGGCTATCGCTTCAAAGCCGAATGAAAGGTAAAGGACTCGGTAATCAAGGCATACTCCTACGGCAAGCCCTCCGTAGCCATCTCCGGAGTAAGCCAAAACTGGGAAGGCCTCATCGGGGTCTGCCGGCTCCACGACATCGGGAAAGAGCTGGTTGTCGGCACCGTCGCCATCGGAGATAGAGAAAGCAAGGCCAGCGAAAGGCCCATCGGCAAGGCCGTCAAGGCTCCAGATGTTGCTGCTGTCTTGGACAAAGCGGGCTTTGAGGTACTGGGAGTAATATGGAGCGAAGCCCACCCCTCCGCCGTCCAAGAACCCTATGTCTTGCCCGCTCAAGAACAGCCTTCCCCCAGCCGAAAGGTAGCCGGTTATGGCCTTCTGGGCCCCGATGTAACCCGGGGCATCTTGAGGCGAGCTCCATATCACGAGGTCATACCGCTTGAGCTGCTCTTCGGTAGGGATATCGTCTGGGATGCGCCGGATGGCCCATTCATCGTAGGCGTAAGCCAAGTCATCCAAAGCCTGGCGGTAATAGGCTACTTGGCTTCCGTAATGCCATGCCCCGCTGTCCACCAGGAGGATGGAAGGAGCAGAAGCCAGGCTGAAGGTTACCGTTGTGGTCTCGCCCACGGTTACAGTGGCCATGCTGCTGGCCACCCGATAGCCCAAGGCCTTAGCTACCACGGTATAATCCCCAGCCGGAAGGGAGAATGCCCAAAAGCTGGCGGTAGCGGTTAGGGGAGTGCCCGGCAAAGAGATTTCGGCGGTAACAGGCTCCCCGGTTGAGGCGGCGCGCACATAAACTTCCAAAGTTCCGTTTGGCACAGGCTGGAGGGAAAAGTCAACCTTGGTTGTGGTCCCCGGCAGGACGGCGATGCCCGTTACGGTTTGGGAGTAGTAGCCGAAGGCTGAAGCGGTAACGCTGTAGAGGCCTGGCGCGAGGGGCAAACTGTAGCGGCCCGAAGGCTCAGTGACCGTGCTTCCCCTTCCTGTCTCGTCCTTTGAAGTGGCGGAAACAAGGGCGCCGGGAATCGGGACCCCCTCCGCACTCCGCACCGTTCCTTGGATGATTCCGGCATTAAGTAAGGTAGCTACAGCAGCGAAGGCGTCTATCCTCCCCCATCCTGAATCGTTATTGGGGATAGTAGTGCTCAGGGGCACTGCGGTGGAGGTTATGAGGAAGAGGGTTTGGGTTACGCTTAGTGTAGGGCTTACTGAACGCATCAAGGCGATGAGGCCTGTCACATGAGGTGCAGCCATGGAAGTGCCCCTCCAGGAGGCGTAAGTGCCGCCTGGGAGGGAGGAGCGGACGTTCACCCCAGGAGCCACTACGTGAGGGCGAACTTCGCCCCAGGGGGAGGGACCACGGCTGGAAAAAGAGGCCACTTCATCGTAAGGGTCGCTTGCCCCGACAGCTATGGCTTCGGGGAGGGAAGCTGGGGAGGCTACGGAACCGGGGGAAGGGCCTTCGTTTCCGGCGGCGAAGACAGGGATTATCCCAGCGGCCCTCAGGGCGCGGATATCAGCCTGGAACGTGGTATTGAAGGCATTGGGGTCACCCCAGGAGCAATTCACGACATCGGGGGCAAGGGATGGTTCGCCTCCAGGGGCCAATAGCCACTGGAAGCCAGCATGTATCCACGAATCATACCCATAGCCATCGCCATTTAGAACTTTAACCGCGATCCAGCGTGCTCCAGGGGCCACCCCTATTCCTCCCAAGCCTACAGCTGTGCCGAGGGTGTGGGTCCCGTGGCCGTGGTCATCAAAGGGGTAAAGGGAACCGGTTACGGGGTCAAACCAGTTTCCGGTGTGGACGGATGGGCCATGGGGGTTGTAACCGCGGTAGTTGAACTTCAAGGCTGGGTGGAGCCAATCGGCACCGGTGTCCATCCCCGCTACCACAGCTCCGGTTCCGGAAATGCCAAGGGATGCCCAAACCTGGGGTGCACGGATGCGCTCAATGTTCCACTCCG
>JAPWUT010000136.1 GCA_028275425.1 Anaerolineae bacterium
CTTGGATGTCGTGGGAGCCGTAGCCATTTAAGGATAAGGTTGGGCACTGGATTGGTTCAAGGCCTACCACTTTGCAGTCGCGCCAGACTTGCTTAAGCCTATCCCCAGCCGCAATAGTCCCAGCCGAACCCATTGCTGAGACGAAGGCTGCAATCCGGCCTTTGCCAATCCTGTACATTGCCAACTCTTTGGCCAAATCAACTATCGTGTTTCCGGTGACGTAATAGTGGAATCGGTAATTGCCAAATTCTTCAAATTGGTTGAGGATTCGGATGCGTTCCGGGTCTTGGGCTTTGAGTTCTTTGCATTTATCGTAAATTTCCTTGACATTGCTTTCAGAGCCGGGAGTTGTGATGTAGCGGGCTCCGTAGGAGCGGATGAGCTCAAAGCGCTCCTTGCTCATCCCTTCGGGGAGGATTACGACGCTGTCAAACTTCATCCGGCAGCCAACCCATGCTCCGCCAATCCCGTAGTTTCCGGTGCTGGGCCAGACCAGAGTGTGGATGGATGGGTCCACTTCCCCCGTTACCTCTTTTTCTATGAGGATGGAGTAAGCGGCCCCTACCTTGTGGCTGCCAGTGGGGAAGTCCTTGGAGTAAAGGACTACAATCGGGGCTTCAACCCCGGTAAGTTCTTTGGGAAGGACTTCGTAGTAAATGCGGTTGAGGCCATCGCGCCAGGTTATGTTGAAGAGGTTTATCGGGTCTAAGGGGTCTTTGGTGTGCGCCTCCAAAGCTTTCCAGCGGATTTCCGCCTTTATCTTCCAAGGGTGGAGCATCTCTTCATAGGTTGGGCCTATAACCAGCTTCTTTTCGCTCATCCTTCCAACCCCCTTTCAGCGGATAACGCCTGCTTTGTGCAGGATTTCTTTCACAGCCGCATACAGAGGAGAAGTTTCATCCAGTTCCACTATTGGCCTTCCTACCAGGTCAAACTCGGCTATTTTGGGCTCTGCCGGGAGAGTTCCAATAAGTTCTAACCCCACTTCCCTAATTTTTTCCCTCAACGGTTCGGGCACTTCGCCGTTGACCCTGTTAACCACAAGGTAAGCTTTGCGGATTTTATTCCCCAATTCCTTAGCCAGCTCCACGATGCCCTTAGCGGCCATGACTCCTCTCAGGGTGGGGTCAGATAGGACAAAAAGGACATCAACGTTTTGGGTAGTTTGGCGGCTAATGTGTTCCATCCCTGCCTCGTTATCTATGACCACGTAATCGTAATCGCGCTTGAGGCGGTCAATCACGTTGCGCAGGATGGCATTGGCAGCGCAGTAGCAACCCGGCCCTTCAGGACGCCCCATGGCGATGAGGTCTACCCTATCGCCTTCCACCAGGGCTTTATTGATTCGCAATTCCAAGTAATCGGCTTTAGATATGCCGGCCTGGAGGGTTCCGCTCTGGATTTGAGCGAGGGTGTCTTCGCGGATGTGGCCTATAGTTTCCTCTAAAGGCATCCCAAGAGCCAAGTGGAGGTTGGAGCTTGGGTCGCCATCCACTGCCAGGATTGAACCGGAGGTGTTCTCTTTGAGGCATTTTACGATAAGGGCAGCGAACGTGGTCTTGCCCGTTCCCCCTTTGCCAGCTACTGCAATGGTTATGCCCATAATTTCTCCTCACTGTAGCGTTCAATGTTAATTTTAGCAGTTAGTCTTGAGGCTGTCAAACGCTTGTAATCCAAGGGGCGAGGCTCCTTGGGTAACCGCAAAGGACACAAAAGGTGCAGAGAAAATAAAAACTTTGCGTCCTTTGCGCTCTTTGCGGTTAAAAATTGCTAAGCGCGAGTTAAAAGCCCCTGTCTAACGGCGCGTATGTAATTTAGGCAGTGGCGATCTTGGCCCAGGAGGACTTTCGTAGCCATGATGGTGGCCCTAACCCTTGGGTCTAATGGGTCAAGGATGGCACTGTCGGCGCCGGCGGCCATGGCCAGGGCAAGGAAAGCGCTGTTTATGTGGGTGCGAAGGGGTAGGCCAAAGGAGATGTTGCTTAGGCCTAAAGTTATGTGCGCCTCGGGAAATTCGCTCCGGATGGCTTTTATGCTTTCCAGAACCACAAGCGCACTTTCCGGATTTGTGGCCACCGGAAGGACTAAGGGGTCAATGTAAAGGCTGGAGTCGGGGATTCCGGCCTCCCTTGTGCGGGATAAGACTTTACGGATGGCTTCAAGGCGCTGTCCTACGGTGCCAGGGATTCCTCTTTCATCCATGGCCAAGACCACAACCGGGCAGCCGTGCTCTACCACCAGGGGGAGAATTCCTTCAAGCCGGGCGGGTTCGCCTGAGATGGAGTTGATAAGCGGGGTCTTGCGCACTACGGTTAGAGCTGCCCGCAAAGCTTCCGGATTAGTGCTGTCTAAGGAGAGGGGCACATCCACTGCACTTTGAGCAACTTCTACCAGCCAGACAAGGTCATCTGGCTCGCGGGAGGGGGGAGTACCGGCATTGACGTCAATCCAGTTAGCTCCGGCTTCGGCTTGCTTGCGGGCCAGCTCCCGGATTAAATCGGCATTTCTTTCCTGGATAGCCTTGGCGATTTCGGGGCGTGAGCCGTTGATTTTCTCGCCTATGATTTGCATGAGGCCTCCTCAAAGCCATTGCTTAGTGCGATTTTAGCACAATCGGGAGGAAAAGGCTAAAGGGCCATGGCCTTATCTCCGTCTGCAATGAGAGGGCCGGGTCCCCGAAGAGGTGATAAACATCCATAACCCAGGGGTAAGCGGTGAGGTTGACGTTGAGCCTGGCGTTTAGGGAAAGTCGTCCTAAATTCGTTTGCCCATTCCCAAAGAAATCCATCATAAAGCTCCGAAGGAGCTCGGCATGAGCGGGAGAAAGGGCATGGGTTGAAGGCCCAAACACTGCTACTGCCCCCGTGGCGGGAACCCTTACAAGCTCCTCGTCCAGGACTGAGGTCTCTGGCCGGGCGAAAAACCCCGTGAAGCAGGTCATTTCCAGGACTACTGGAAGCCTTCGGCTGTTGGTGAGCGAGGGGATATCGTTCACGTGGAAGAGGTTGCCGTGTTCCCATTGATGCCACGAACTGTGCCCCATCCAGCTTATAAACAAAGCACCTTGGTTCCACTCCCTCAGCAGCTTTTCCCTCGTCTCCGCCACATCCTGGCAAATGCTGGGGTTGGAGGGGTCGCTCCCTGAGCAATACAAGCGTATCCCGACGAATGGCTCTTTCACCAAGCTATAGGCTTTTTCGGTCCAGGCGTGGAAGTCCCCGGCTTCATCTGGGTTATCGGCCACGAAGAGGAGGCGGGAGTTCCATCCGCCGGGGAGCGGGGAGGTTTCATAAGCCACGATTTTATCTACCATGGCTTTGGCTTCGCCTGCGCTCCTCGCCGGAAGCCTGCCGATGAGCATGTCCGGAAGATTGTCATTACCATCCACACAGGCGTAGCGGTTGTCAGCGGGGACCTCTTCACTTTTGGGGCCAGCTTCAGCTAAGTAGGGTGGGAGGTAGGAAAGCTGGGAGTCGGTCCTATACCTTTTGGGGTCAACGGTGCCATCGCCTACAAGGAGGACGTAAAGCGGGCGAGGGTTCCATCCGTAAGCATCGGTCAGGAAAGCTCTTATGGCTTCCGGGTCAGGTAAGCCGTCACTGTAGTGGTCGTAGATGCTCTGGAGGCTGACTGTTTTGACCCTTAAGCCTTGGCTTTCCCTGAGGCTGATGAGGGGCGAGAGGGCAGGCAAGAAATCGGGATAAGAGATGATGAGGTAATCGGCCCCAGACTCAGGGAGCGGTTCTGGCTTACGGATTCGCACCGGGCTCATTATGCCCTCGCTATCGGTTACAAAGTAGCGGCGGAGGCTCCCGCCTGGGTCGCCAATGGTTACGGCATTGCCTTGGATTCCAAAAGAGTTAAGCTTGACAGGAGCGTGAGGATTAGTCACGTCATAAGCCCTAAATGGAGGACTCCCGGCCAGGCGGACGGTAAACTGGCTTGGCTCTGAGGGCCCGCCTGAAAGGCCGGTGGAGAAAGCGATTTGGTGGGCCGAAAGTTGTGGGTCCGGGACATAATCCAAGGCGAAGGCATCAAGCCAGGCTCCTTCAGCTCCAACGCCTGGGATGCCGGGAAGGGTGAGGGTTAAAGTTGAGAGCGCGGTTAAAGCCCCTGCGGGTATGTCAAATGTGGCAGTGATAGCTGTTTTGCCATCCCATTGGATTGTGCCCAGATTCAGGCCATTGAGGCGGACTTCTACCTTATGGTCCGGGTCTTGTGAAGAGGATGTATAGCCGATTAGCCAAAGGGTGAGGCGGGCCGGCTGGGAGGGGTCGGCGGGGCACTTGAGGGTGTAGGAAAAAGTTGGCGAGCCTGGGGTTCGCAATGCTACCCATGCCCAGCGGTCTCCATCCCTTCCAGCCGGAAGCCGGCCACAGAAGCAGTCAGGGGTGTAAATGTGGTTTTCTTCCCATACATCTTTATCCCATGGGCTTGCCTGGGAGCCTGCGGGGTTAGCGTCGCGAGAGCTCATCCGTAGTCCGGGAGATGGTTCTACGGTGATTCGGATGGAATCCGTATTGCTCCAGCGGCTTGGGCGAGGTTCGGCATAGAGGAAGAAAGCCTCGCCGGGCTCAAAGGCGGAGTCGCCATCACCTTCCCATTCCACGGCAATTTCCTGCGAGCCTTGGTAGAAGTGCAAGTAACGTGGGTCTACCTCGCCGAGGCCTAACTGTTGCCAATCCTCGTAGCTGATGCGGTAGAGGCCGGGTTTGTAAAACTCTACCAAAGCTATCGGGCTTAGTGAGGAAGCTGCGGTCGCTTTAAAACTTGGCCCCTCAGGGTAAGCGTGTTGGGGGTTTATCACGTTCTTGAGGACTAAAGCTTGGATCGGGTCTGGGGAGAAGGTAGGCAAAGAAACGGGAGGCCATCTGATTTCAGCTCGGACCCGGCGGACTATTTTGATGTTCTTTCCTTCGGGTAATGCGGGGTAAAAGGTTAAGGAGGCAAGGCGCAGACCCCTCAATTTGCCCAG
>JAPWUT010000137.1 GCA_028275425.1 Anaerolineae bacterium
ATAGCCCCCTTTGCCTCGGCTTTTGACCTATGGTTTTCCAACAGCCCACCATTTATCCCGAGGCCGCTACTTTATGTAACCTTATGGCTTACCGAGAAGCGCAAGGGAATAAAACTTGCGGCCATTTCCCCCGAAAAGGCCATGAAATACATCGCTCCACGGCCAATCCTCTTAATTCAGGGAACCAAGGATTCCTACATCCCGCCTGCCCATACCCGTAGACTCATGGAGGCGGCCGGAGCGGGGGCAAGACTGCTTCTTTTGGATGGAGCCGACCACAAATCCGTATTCTTGCCGGGGGTGATTAAAAAGCAAGAGCCTATAATCGGCTTCTTGAGGGAAGCGCTGCATTAACCGTTCTGCAACTCATAGTCATTTATTTCACCCCTTGGGGCAAAACAAATGACCGGTTGCTTCCTGCTTCCACGACCCATGACTCGTAGCCCAACTCCCCCGCGAGGGGGAAGTTGTTCCGCCGCCAGAGGGGTCTCCACAGGCGTTACTTCCCAGGGAACTCCCGGTAGGGCCATTTAGGGTGGCCAGCCCATAATGCCACAAATTGAGCGCCGCATTCCAATCCCGGTCTATCTCCAGCCCACACGCCTCACAACGGAAAACCCTCTGAGAGAGAGGAAGCGGAGGACCAATCTCCCCACAGTTGGAGCATACCTTCGTGGATGGAAAATCACGCGGCGCAACGATTAGCACAGCCCCATACCACTGGCACTTATACTCCAGCATCCGCCGGAACATCCCCCAGCTTGCGTCATAAATGGCCTGGGAAAGGTGGCCGTTCTGGGACATTCCCCGCACATTTAAGCTCTCTACGACCATGACCGGCTTGGTTTTCGCCAGCCAAGTCGTGAGTTTGTGCAGGAAATCCCGACGGATGTTCCTAACCCTACGGTGCAAACGAGCCAAACGCAGTGAGGCCTTCCTAAAGTTCTGGGAAAACTTCTGCTTCCGGGAAAGCTGGCGTGAACGCCGCTCCAAAAGCCGCATGGCCTTCCTAAGAGGCTTGGGAGCCTCTACCTTCGTGCCATCCGAGAGGGTGATGAACGATTCCAATCCCAAATCAACCCCAACGATATCCTCTGGGCTTCTGACTTCTCTGGATTCGGGGTCAGGCCGCTCAACCACGCAAGTTAGGCTTACAAACCAGCGGTCGGCCTCACGGGAGATTGTGGCCGAGAGGATGCGAGCTTTCCCCGCTTGGATTAGCTCAAGGAGTTTATCCGTCCGCTCCCTAGTGCGGACTTTTCCAATGCGGGGAAGCTTAACATGCCGAGGTGTGACCCGGATGGAGCCAGTAAGGCGTGCTTTGTTATCATCCAAGCTCTTCTTTCGCTTGAAGCGTGGGAAGTTTGCCCTGCCTTCTCGCCAATTGCGTACAGCCCGCTCCAGGTCTCGGAAAGCTTCTTGGGGAGCGCATTTGGATACTTCTACCCACCAGGGGGCGTTTTCCCTCTTCCACCGGTTCCATTCCTTGTGGAGCTGGATGGCAGAAGGGAGGGGACGGCCTTGCTCCAAAGCCTCTTTCAGGCAGGCCAGGCCCCAGTTGTAGGCGAAGCGTGCGGCTCCGATGTGCTTGGCCAAGGCCATACGGGCCTTTTGGTTTGGGTCCAGCTCAAAGCGGAAAGCCTGCCTTACTTTCACCGCTCCCAGCTCCGTCCTGGCTTCGTTCGCCAACAGTTGTCAACCTCGGCCGCGCCGCCAAGGGTCCATCAAATCTCGCAGCCCATCCCCTAAAAAGTTGAACCCTAAGACTGTGAGGAATATGGCGAAGCCGGGAAAGATGGCCATCCATGGGGCAACGTCCAAGAAGAGGCGTGCCTCTTCCAACATCCGGCCCCAGCTGGGATTGGGAGGCTGTGTCCCAAGGCCAATGTAACTTAAAGAGGCCTCGGCCAAAACGGCGGTAGAAGCCCCAATGGAAGCCTGGACTAAAATGTAGCTCAGGCTATTGGGCAAGATGTGGTAACGCAAAATCCTCAAGCGAGAAGCTCCTAAAGCCTCCGCCGCTAAAACGAAGTCCCTGCCCTTAAGGGAAAGGGCAACACTCCGGGCAAGGCGGGCAAAAACCGGGCCGTTTACCAGGCCTATGGCCACCATGGCATTTAATGGGCCCGGCCCCATAATCGCCACGATGGTTATGGCCAGGAGTATGGAGGGAAAAGCCTGGAGAGCATCCATTAGCCGCATCGTTACTTCATCCAAAATTCCGCCAATGAGGCCGGCAGCAAAACCGATTGGAATCCCTATAAGCGAAGCTATCCCCACTGAGACAACGCTGGCCCCTAAAGCAACTGTTCCTCCCCTCAATATCCGGCTCAGTAAATCCCTACCGTACTGGTCAGTCCCGAAGAGATGACGCCACGACGGCGGCGACAAGCGTTCGGTTACCTCCATGGCCAGCGGGTCTGGAAGGGGCAGAATCCAGCTGCTTGCAGACCCTAAAATCACTACCCCTAAGAGGATGGCTCCCAGAACCAGCGACCTCATTCAAACCTTATCCTCGGGTCAAGGTAAGCGTAAAGGATGTCCACCAGGAGGTTGCTTGCCACTACCATGGTGGTCATGAACATCACAAGCCCTTGAATCAATGGTATATCCCTGGTGTAGACGGCGCTTAGGAGGAGTCGGCCGAGGCCGGGGAGAGCAAACACCTGCTCTATAACGATGCTCCCCCCCATCAGAAAGCCGATTTGGACCCCGGCTAAGGTCGCTACGGGAATGAGGGCATTTTTGAGGGCATGGCGGAATATGACCTGAAATTTCGCAAGCCCTTTAGCTCTGGCCATGGTTATATACGCCTGGCTCAAAACCTCCAGCATGGAAGAACGTAGCATCCTGGTGAGGAAGGCAGCCGTCACCAGACCAAGGGAGGTTGCCGGGAGGAGCAAATGCCTCAAGGCTTCAAGGGGGTTTTTCCCCCAGCCTATGAATCCCCCCGTAGGCAGAAGGCGCAAGTAGAGGGAAAAAGTCAAAATCAGGAGGATGCCTATCCAGAAAGAGGGTATCGCTATCCCGACCTGGCTGGCAAAGAGGATGAAGTAATCCAATGGCGAATTCCACTTCACGGCTGATAGGATGCCGGCAGGGAAAGCAATAATTAGAGCGATAAGCATAGCCATGACGGCAAGCGACAACGTGACAGGGAGCCTTTCCGCAATCAGGGATGAGACAGGCCTCTCCAGCCGGATTGAAATCCCCATATCCCCGCGCATCATCCCTGCAAGCCAATGAAGATACCGCAGAGGCCAAGGCTTATCCAAGCCAAGGCGTGCCCTCAAGGAGCCAAGGGCTTCGGGAGAGGCTTCAATCCCCAGGATGAGCTGAGCTGGGTCTCCCGGAATGACTTGGAGGAGGAGGAAGGTTAGGAAGGAGACAAGCCAGAGGATTATGAGCAATGAGATTATGCGCCTTACGATGAACTTAAGCACTTACCCCCCTATAAAGCCATAAAACGTCATGCCACGGTGCGAAGCACCCGAAGCAATCTCCTTATGAGGATTGGAGATTGCTTCGCCGCTTTCAGCGGCTCGCAATGACAGGGGCTATGTCATTGCGAGGGCACTAAGTGCCCGAAGCAATCTCCAAGCGCCTTTAGGTTCCAGGCTCCCTCAGCTTGACTTTTTGTAAACGGTGCGCAAATCAAATATGTCAATTGGGTAAATCTGCCATCCCTCTACCCCTTTCCTCACCCCGACCGTCCAGAGTGGAGCCATGAGGTAAAGGGCTACGGCGTCCTCGGCCAGGATGCGCTGCGCTTCGGCATATAGCTCTTTGCGCTTCTGGAAATCGGAGGTAACGGCTGCCTGGTGGATTATCTCATCGTAGTGCGGGTTATTGTAGTTCATGTAGTTTTCCTTGGAATCGCTGACATAACGGTTGAGGAAGGGGTCGGGGTCAAGCCTTCCGGTATGGCCTATGCAGGTGGCTTGATAGTCTCGCCCCATGTAAACCCTGTCCAGCCACATGCCCCATTCGTAAGTTTCCAGCTTAGGCTTGATGCCAATCTTCTTGAGGTAATCGGCGATGACCTCGCAGTTGCGGATGTGGAAATCGTAGGGTTGCGGCATTATGAGGGTGACTTCAAACCCCTCGGGGTAGCCGGCTTGGGCCAGAAGTTGGCGAGCTTTCTCCGGATTATAGGGGTATTTATCGGTCAAGTCAACGTAGAACGGGGTCACAGGAGGCATATGGCTTCCGATGGGTGTTCCCTGCCCCCACTGGGCCGCCTCAATTACGCCTTTCTTGTCCACGGCATAGGAGATGGCCTGGCGCACCTCTTTCTTGTTGAATGGTTCGCGGGCGTTGTTCAGGGCCATTATGTAAATTCCGTTAGCGGGGGCTTGGATTAATTTTATCTCCGGATTCTCCTTGAGCTTACCCACCTCCTGCGGTGGGACCTGGTCCACTACATCAACTTCACCGGCTTTGAGGGCTGCCAGTTTTGAGGCCGGGTCGGGCATTATCTTGAAGATGACTGCATCCAAGTAAGGCTGGTCCTTTAGGAAGTAATCGGGGAAGCGTTCAAGTTTTACGTGGCTGTCGGGGACCCACTCCACGAAGCGGAAGGGGCCGGTCCCTACCGGGTGATTGCGCAGGTCCTTTTCTTCTACTGGGACTATTGCGGCCCAGCCGTAGGCGAGGTTTGATAGGAAAGCAGCTTGTGGTTCTTTGAGCTGGAAGATTACGGTGTAATCGTCTGGGGTTTCAATGCTCTGGATTACGGCATAATCTTTGGCCCTTGGGGCTTTAGTCTCAGGGTTGAGGATTCGTTCAAAGGAAGCTTTCACATCCTTGGAGGTCATTTCCCGGCCGTTGTGGAACTTCACGCCTTTACGCAGATGGAAAGTCCAGCGGAGGCCATCGGGAGAAGATTCCCATTTCTCGGCGAGGCCGGGCACAATGTTGCCTTGCGGGTCGCTCTCCACGAGTGTGTCGTATAGGCT
>JAPWUT010000138.1 GCA_028275425.1 Anaerolineae bacterium
CCCAAACCCCCTGCCAGGGGGCTTCGCCCCCTGGACCCCCTTTGCCCACCCCCGTTGGCTTAGGGTTCGCCAAAGTTTTGGGTCCCACTCGTAGGCTGACCCGATAACCCCACCAAATTTTCCCTTTCCCTGCGAGGGAAGGTGGTCAGAGGGTTAGGTCGGAAGGGCACACCTCCCACAGCCCCCTGCTTAAAGTCGGCGTAAGAGGTTGGCTTAAGGCAAAGTAAAAGGTGGCGCCTTTAGCGGTTTGAGGTTATAATTAAAGCAGGGGAGTTAAGTGGGCCGTTACCTTTTTCACCGGCTTGTGCGAGCTTTTATAACCCTTGTCCTCTTCCAAACTGCCCTCTTCCTATTAATCCACGCCTTGCCGGGAGATTTCGTTAGCACTGCGGTGGGATTGCCCCCAATTTGGAAGAAGGCCCTACGGACTTACCTCGGTTTGAATTTGCCCCTCTGGCAGCAGTATCTGAGGTGGATGAAGGGATTCTTTACCGGTAATTTCGGGAGGAGTTTCCTCTACCCCCATTATTCCGTAACGGCGCTCCTCTTTATGGCCCTCCCTAAAACCTTGCTCCTCTTGGTCCCGGCTACGGTCTCCGCTTGGATTTTAGGGGTATTGGTGGGTAAACGCATGGCTTGGCCCCCCAAGCATTCTTTACTCAATGCTTCGGCTACAGCTTTGGCCGTAGCAAGCTATTCCTCTTTCCTCCCTTGGATTGCTTTCATCCTCGTCCAAATCTTCGCCATAAGGCTCAGATGGTTCCCGGCTCAGAGCGAGGTGAGCCTTGAGCTTTGGACCGATGTCTCTATCTCCTCTAACATTGTGATGGTTTGGATGCTGGCCACTTTCATTGCCGCTATCGGAGGATGGTGGATTATAGGTAAGAGGGCCAAGAGGTGGGGAACAACTGTTGTGTTTGCCGTAAGGGCCTTGTTCCTTGTGGCCTTAGCTTTGGCCTGGCTCCTTAAGGGATGGGGCCGCCTCGCTCTGGATATCCTTTGGCACCTCGCCCTCCCCTTCATTACACTATTGGCCACCAATTTCGGTGAGATAATGCTTCTGATGCGGACCAGCATGACTTTGTTGCGCGGGGAAGATTTTGTCCTCTTAGCCAAAGCTAAGGGATTGGATGAAAGCAGGGTTAGGGATTACCACTTGAGCCGAATAGCTATCTTGCCCTTGCTTAGCCGTTTCCTCCTCCAGTTCCCCCTGCTCCTTCTGGGAAGCTTCATCCTGGAGAAGATTTTCTTCTGGCCAGGGGTCGGCGTGCTCCTCTTTTTCGCCATTGATTACCAAGATGTGCCTTTGCTAATGGGAGTCCTTTCCTTGGTTGGAATCCTGCTGCTGGCTTCCCACGTCTTTCTGGACCTTGCCCTGGCTTGGTTGGACCCAAGGCTAAGGTGGAGGATGCATGGGCGATTGGCTTAAAGGGGTGGCTTTGGAGAACACCAAAGGCCTGGTAGGTTCCATAATCCTGGCCATTTTTGCCCTAATGGCCTTATCCCATCCTATCCTAATGGCCTGGGTCTGGAACAGAGGTATATACCACCCCATGACCGGCTTTGACCCCGACATCGCCCCTCACCCGACTTTTCCTTCCCTAAAGCACCCATTGGGGACGGATTCCTTCGGGAGGGATGTTCTGAGCCAGCTTCTATATGGGGCCGGAACTTCCTTAGGGGTAGGGCTAACCGCTGGCTTTATAGCTTCAATTTTAGCCTTGAGTGCGGGGCTGGCCTCGGCTTACTTCGGGGGAAAAGTTGAGGCCTTGCTCATGGCCTTGTGCGATGTCCTAATCCTCATGCCCCCGCCCATAATCCTGCTCATAGTCGGCCTATTGATTGACATGCGCTGGCCTATCTTAGCCCTGCTATACGGGGTCCTGGCTGGGTTAGGAGCCCCGGCCGCAATCATTAAATCCTGGGCTCAAGGCATAACGGTAAAAGCTTTTGTGGAGACAGCTAAGGTTTCAGGAGGGGGCAATTTCTACATACTCCGCCGGCACATCTTGCCTTATGTGCTTCCTGCCGGCTTCTTATTCATGACGTTTACGGCTTCCGGAGCAGTCCTGACTGAAGCTTTCCTCTCCTTCTTCGGGCGGACACGGATAAGGATGAGCTGGGGGACCATGATTTGGTTCACTCAGCTGACATTTTACTGGTCGCCGAAGGGGCCGCAGTGGCATGCCCTTTTCCCCCCGGCCTTGGCCATAATCGCTTTCTGTGGTGCTTTTTACCTTCTCAGCAAGGCTGTGGAGGAGTTTTACGATCCCACACTTCGGAGGTTCCCATGGGGCACAAAGCCTCGCTCTTAACACTGATTGCTGCATTTTTGGTTCTGGGGACAATCTATGCCTCACTTACCCCGCCTTGGCAAGCTCCGGATGAGCCTGCCCACTACAATTACATCGCTTTCTTAGTGCGCGAGGGCCGTCTGCCGGTTTTGAGGATGGGAGATTACCCCCATTCTTACTTGGAGGAGATAAAGAGCCGCCGCTTCCCACCCGATATGTCTATTGAGCCCATACGCTATGAGTTCCATCAGCCCCCGCTCTACTACGTTTTGGCTGCCCCAATCTATGCCATAACCGGGGGAAGCCTCTTGGCCCTGAGGTTATTTTCAGTAGCCATAGGAGCCGGGGTAGTGGCAATAGCTTTCCTCATCGCCCGAGAACTTTTCCCGGAGGCGCCAGAACTGGCCTTGGGGACAGCCTCTTTCGTGGCCTTTGTCCCAATGCATACCGCCATGAGCGCCTCGGTCAACAACGATTCCCTGGCCGAGCTAATCATCGGGCTTTTCCTCTTGGAGATGGTGCGACTTTTCAAGAGGAGTTGGCCGGAAGAGGCACTGTGGAAGCCTTCGGTCTTCATCGCCTTGGGTTTCTTGACCAAAACTACGGCCTACATTACCTTCGCCCTTTACCTAATATTTTTCGGACTTTCGGCCTGGCGTCGTTTTCCTCCGGGGAAAAGGTTGCGGTTGCTTGCGTTTAGTCTCTGGCCTTTGCTTTTTTCCTTACCCTGGTTTGCCCGGAATATGGCCGTTTACGGTTTAACCGACCCCTTCGGCCTTGCCCGGCACGATTCCATAGTAGTTGGGCAGCCACGCACCTATCAGTGGCTTGAAACGATGGGGGCTTCCGGTCTGCTCAAGGCTTTCCTGCTGACTTCTTTCAGGAGTTTTTGGGGGCAATTTGGCTGGATGGCTGTGCCAATGGATGAAAGGGTTTACGGCTTGTTAGCCCTGGCTTGCTTATTTGCCCTGTGGGGACTTTTGCATTGGCTCCCACAAGGGTGGCGAGCTTTGAAAGATGCACAGCGCTTGGGGCTTATACTCTTGGCCCTCTCCCTCTCGCTCACAGCCTTATCGTTCCTCTGGTATAACCTTAAATTCGTCCAACACCAAGGCCGATACCTCTTCCCGGCTTTAACCCCACTGGGTTTAGGATTCTCTTTAGGCCTGAGAGAAGGCTTAAAGAGGAAAGCAATAGTGACGGCAGGGCTAATCCTGGCCTTGGGAGCTTTGGCTCTGGTGGTCAAGGGCCTCATCACCGGCGATTGGAATCGCTTCTCCCTGGCTCTGGTTCTGGCAGGAACAGCTTTTTGCGTGGTCAAGGCCTCAATTCCGGAGAAGTGGGATAAGCTAATCTTCGCCCTTTTCTTCTTTGGGCTCGCCATCCTCAGCGCCCTTTGCCCCTTCATCTACATAAAGCCTTACCTCAACCCTTGACTAACCAGGAGGCTGGTGATAAAATAAAAACCGACTTAAAAGTCGGATTTTATCGGGAGGCGACCTATGTACAGCGAACTGGTTTGGGAGCATTTCATGAACCCCCGCAACGTCGGAGTTATAGAGGATGCCGATGGGGTGGCCAGGGTCGGGAACCCCGTGTGCGGGGATGTCATGGAGATGTACATAAAAGTGCGTGATGGGAGGATTGAGGATATAAAGTTCAGGACTTTGGGGTGCGGAGCGGCCATTGCTACCAGCTCCATGGCTACGGAGATGGTCAAGGGCAAAACTCTTGAGGAGGCCTTGAAGCTTTCCCGCAAAGCTGTAGCTGAAGCTTTGGGCGGGCTTCCTCCCAACAAGATGCACTGCAGCAACCTCGCTGCCGAGGCCGTCCACAAAGCCATTGAGGATTACCTCAAGAAGCATCCTGAGGTTAAGTTGAACCTTAGCGAAGGGAAGGATGGGGAGAAGTAGGGTTGTGGTAGCCATGAGTGGCGGGGTTGACAGCTCTGTCACCGCCGCTCTTTTGCTTCGGGAAGGATACGAAGTAATCGGAGTGATGATGAGGTTGTGGGCTCCGGGGGATGGAGAGAACCGCTGTTGTCCCCCTGTAGCGGTGGAAATAGCCCGCCGTGTAGCCGAAATCTTGGGCATCCCCTTCTATGTGTTGGACTTAAGGCAGCCTTTTTACGATAAAGTTGTTTCCCCCTTCATCCAAGGGTATGCTGCGGGCATAACCCCTAATCCTTGCTTGGCCTGCAATAAATTCATAAAGTTTGACCTGCTCTTTCGGAAAGCTTTGGCTTTGGAAGCCGATTACCTGGCCACCGGCCATTATGCCCGAATAGTAAAGGCCGATGGGGAATACAAACTGCTCAAGGGGATTGACCCGGCCAAGGACCAATCCTATGTCCTCTACATGCTCACTCAGGAGCACTTAGCCCGGCTCCTTTTTCCGCTGGGCTGGTTTACCAAGGAAAAGGTGCGGAGCCTGGCCCGAGAATTCGGCCTTCCGACTGCCGATAGGGAGGAAAGCCAAGAGATTTGCTTCGTCCCTGGGAACGATTACCGCGATTTCCTTCGCCTTTACGCTCCCGAAGCACTTCGCCCTGGCCCTATCTACGATACGAAGGGCCGCCTATTGGGCACCCACAAGGGCTTGCCCCTTTACACTGTAGGGCAGCGTTTCGGCCTCGGCATCCCTTACG
>JAPWUT010000139.1 GCA_028275425.1 Anaerolineae bacterium
CCTCCACCCCCTTTCCCCACCCTCGTTGGCTGAGGGTTTGCCAGCGTTCTGGGTCCCACTCGTAGGCTGACCTCTCCCCCGGCCCGAACCCCGCCAAATTTTCCCCCTTCCCTCGCAGGGAAGGGGGCCAGGGGGTTAGGTCGGGGGCTCCGCCCCCTGGACCCCCTTTTAACCCCATGTTCCCTGAGAAAGAGCGGAGGCCCTGCCCTTCCAAAATTTCCCCCGCAAAGTTTGACTTGTAGCCTAATTAGGGTTAAAATTTTCCCCACAAGAGGAGGGGAGATGGGCAATAAAAGAAAGCGGGGTTCGGTAAGGATTTTTGATAATTGGTGTAAGGGGTGCGGCCTCTGCATAGCTTTCTGCCCAACCAAGGTCTTTGATATGAACGGGGAAGGACGCCCTGTAGTGGCCCGCCCTCAGGATTGCGTAGCCTGTAGGTGGTGCGAGTGGCATTGCCCTGATTTCGCCATCGTAGTAACAGAACTCGCAGGGGAAGACGAACATGCTTAAGCTCGTCCAAGGAAACGAAGCAGTTGCTTACGGAGCTATTTTGGCCGGATGCCGCTTCTACGCCGGTTACCCCATAACCCCCTCATCTGAAATCGCCCACGTTCTAGCTCGGGAACTGCCTAAGGTGGGGGGAAAATTCCTCCAGATGGAAGATGAGATAGCAAGCCTCGGCGCTGTCCTGGGAGCTTCTGTAGGTGGGGTAAAGGCTATGACGGCTACCTCCGGACCTGGGTTCTCCCTCATGCAGGAGCATATCGGATACGCAGCTATGGCCGAAATTCCATGCGTTGTGGTCAATGTCCAAAGGCTCGGACCAAGCACAGGCCAGCCCACAAGCCCGGCCCAAGGGGATGTAATGCAAGCTCGCTGGGGCACCCACGGCGACCACCCAATCATAGTCCTCTGCCCTTCTTCGGTCAAGGAGGCCTTTGACCTTACTATAAAGGCCTTCAATTTCTCGGAAAAATACCGCACACCCGTAATCCTCCTAATGGACGAGGTAGTAGGGCACATGAGGGAACCAATGGAATACCCTCCATCCCAGCCCCCGGAGGTTGTTGAGCGAATCCACGCTTCCACCCCACCCGAGTGGTATTACCCTTACGACGAAGAGTTTGGCGATGTCCCCCCTATAATCCCGTTCGGAATGGGTTATCGCTACCACATTACCGGCCTCCACCACGACCGCTCCGGGTTCCCTACTTTGCGCCCAGACGAGATAAAGAGCTGGGTTGCAAGGGTCTTCCGCAAGATTGAGGCCAACAGGGCTGACTTCACCCTTTACCAAGAGGAGTGGACTGATAGGGCTAAGGTTTTGGTGGTTGCTTACGGGGCTACAGCTCGGGCTGCGCGCCATGCGGTTAAAATTGCCAGAGCCCACCGTTACAAAGTCGGCTTTCTGAAGCTTATGACCTTATGGCCCTTCCCCGAAGAGGTGGTTGAAAGGGCCGCCCGCACCGCCACAAGGGTCATCATCCCCGAGATGAACATGGGCCAGCTGGCCCTGGAAGTGGAAAGGGTCGTTGGAAGGCGAAAGGTCCAAAGGGTAAACAAAGTGGATGGCACTATGATAACCCCAGGAGAAATACTAAATGCCATTGAAGGAGGTAGAGGATGACTCGCCAAGATGCTTGGGCCCTTCTTACAGAGTTCACCAAAAACCCCAACCTCATAAAGCATGCCTTGGCTGTGGAAGCGGCCATGAGGGCCTATGCCCGCAAGTTCGGAGAAGACGAGGAAAAATGGGGCATAGTCGGCTTAATCCACGATTTTGATTACGAGCAGCACCCTACTTTGGAGGAGCACCCCTTCGCCGGAGCCAAAATTCTGGAAGAAAGGGGGTGGCCCAAAGATATAATCAAGGCCGTCTTAGCCCATGCCGACCACACCGGGGTCAAGCGGGAAAGCTTGATGGAAAAGGCCCTCTATGCCGTAGACGAACTTACGGGCTTAATCGTGGCGGTGGCTCTGGTTCGGCCAAGTAAAAGCATCTTGGATGTGACCGTGGAATCGGTCAAGAAGAAGTGGAAGGAGAAATCTTTTGCGGCAGGGGTCAAGCGAGAGGATATTGAGCGGGGAGCACAGGAGCTCGGAGTGCCTCTGGATGAGCACATAAGCATAGTCTTGGAGGCCATGAAAGGGATTGCCTCCGAACTCGGGCTTGCCGGAAAGTAGTGCATGGCTTACTCCGTTGGTAGGGGCGAACGTAAAGATTGGGTTTACCCGACAGTTTGCCTCCTTGCCTTCGTGGGCTTATTAGTAACTGCCCCCAGAGCAAGCATTGCACAAGTTTTAGCCGCCGCGGTTTCTCTGGCAATCGTCCTGGGCAAAAAGGAGGACTTCGGCCTCCATTCCCTGGCTTTGGCTGCTTCTCTCTTTATCCTCTTCTTCTCTCGCAGCTTTGTGAGCTTCCTAAGCGCCTGGCTTTTGGTGGATGCGATTTTGCTCTGGGGTTGGGGGGATAAAGGAAGTATACCAGGGCACCTATTTTCCCAAAGCGCGGGTATTTTAGCCTTCCTCGGCTGGGAGCACACAAAGCTTGAGCCCTTGCTTTTCCTTTCGGCCATTGCCCGGGCTGGGTTCTTCCCCTGGCCTCGCTCTAACCTTAAATCCCGGCGCTTGGCCTTCCTGCCGGTGGTCCTCGCTTTCTATTTGCTGAGCAGAGCGAGCCTTCCCGGCAGCCTATGGCTCTTGGCTTTCGGCCTCTGGCTTGCCTTTGGGAGCGGGGTTGAACTGGGTAGAAAGGAAGGCTTTCCCCAAGCCCTTTGGGGGATAACCCTTTCCTTCGCCTTCTACAAGCTTTGGAACCTTCCCATCCTTATCGGGGCATTAGCCGTGGCCTCTTTAAGAGAGCCCATTGAAAGGGCTTGGAAGAAGGCTGAGGTTATTGTCCCGTCGCTCAGGAAAATCGCTTGGAATGCTGCCGAATTCTTGGAAGGGGAAGGGGGGTGGCTTTGGGTAGGGATTGGATTTGCGGCCCTGCTTTTGCGGTTGGGGCAGCAAGGTGAGGGCTTGGGGCTATCTAAAATCTTCTGGCGCGAGCTTTTCCCTGAAGGCCTTGGCCTCATTAGCGCCGCCCTCTATTTACTGGTGGCCGAATCCGATTCCGCTATCTTGTTTTCGCTCCTGGCTCAATACATTATGGCCGCCTTCTACAAGTCCTACCCGACCTCGGGAAATTGGCTCATATTGGCGAAGGTGGCTCTCGGGGCGATGGTTTGCTTCATCCTCTACCTTTCCCGGTGGGGGGCTAAGTGGCTCCTCACCCCCGGAACCGCAAGCCAGGGTAAGAAGGCGGAAAGCTGGTGGCTCTTGCGGTTGGTTTTAGGCCTTGGGGGCGGTTTTCTGGCTTTTGCGCTTGCAAACCGCTACCCCTTTTTCTCACCTTCCCCTGAGGAAAGGCTCATAGTGTTCTGGCTCGTAATCATCGGCTTACTGGGGACATTAGCTCCGGGCTCCGTCCTGCAGAGGGCGGCCGGCATTCTGACCTTCCTCAATGGGCTTGAGCTAACAGGGCTTATCCTCAAACCCATGGCTTGGTTCATCCACCCGATGATAGCTTTGGGTGCCGCTTTCCTTTCAGCCTACGAGAGAGCGGGGGGCCGATGAAGGTATTGCCAGCGCTTCTCATCCCCTTTGGCACAGCCTTAGCCATCTATTTTCCACCCTCCCGAAGGTTCAGCTTCTGGGTTGCTTCTGTGGCGAGCTTAGCCATGGCTTTTCTTACCAAAGGCGAACTGAGGTGGGTATGGGGGTTTTTCGCTTACGCTTTCCTCTTGGGAAGGTTTGCTAAGGCTTCGCCTTTTGCTGCTTTCTGGGCGATGCTTAGCCTTGGGGCTGTGCATGCTTCCTGGCTGTTCGCCCAGGAGCCTCTTAGCGCCCTGCTCTTGAGCTTCTCCCTGCTCTTAGCCCTACCGGCCATCTGGGAAGAGCAAAAGCTTGACCTGCCCGGTGCCTCCGTTTTCCTGCTATTGGCTGTGGGGCCCTTCTTAACCCTCGGCCTTCCTGCGGAATGGAGGCTGGCAATTTTCCTGGCCCCGCTCTTGGGAGCATTGCCGTTCCACCTCTGGGTCCGGAGCATCCTGAAAGATGGGCCATCATTCGGGGCCACTCTGTTAGTGACAGGCTTCAGAGCCGTCATCCTCGGATGGCTTTTGAGAGAAACTCCGGGCCTTCCTCAGGAGGTTTTGCATTGGCTTGGGGTATCCTCAGTCGTTTGGGGGGCTTTCCGAGCCGCTATAGCCGAGGATTGGGGGGAACTAAGCGCTTATGCCGCCACGGCCGAAGCCGGGGCCTTGCTCCTCTTAACGGCCGAGGGCAGGCTTGAGGCCGCGTTTATTTACTCCTTGCTGGCTGGATTGGGCCTCTTGGCTTTGGGGGCAGGGGCTTGGGGCTTGAAGCATTCATTGGAAGAAAGCTCCCCGGTGAACCTTGCGGCTTCCCTCCTGCTGGCCGGGATTTTGGCCGTGGCTGGTTTGCCCTTGACCCCGGGCTTCTCGGCTCAAATTTTGGCTTTAAATTGCCTTGCAAAGTGGGAAGGCCTTTTGGTCATCCTCGCGGGGTTTGGGCCGATAGTGGGCGGGTTAAAGCTTTTCAAGCCTTACGCCCTTGCCCTCCGCTCCGACCCAAGCAATGAAGCCGGCCAGGCCCTAATCCTCCTTTTCACCCTCATCCTCTTCCTTGTCCTCGGCTTTGCCTTTTCCTAAACCATGTAACAAGCCACGTAATGGCCTCCGCCTTTATCCTCAAGGGGCGGATGAGGGCTATCTTGGCAAATCTTCGCTGCCTGGAGGCATCGGTCAAGGAAGCGGCAAGTTGGCGGCGGATTTATCGGCTCCGAGATAGCCCCCTTTATCTCCGGAATTGGCCGCTTGTAACGCGGGTCGGGAATGGGGACGGCGGAGATGAGGGCGCGAGTGTA
>JAPWUT010000140.1 GCA_028275425.1 Anaerolineae bacterium
CACAGCCCCCCGCCATGGTGGCTTTGCCCCCCTGGCCCCCCCTGTTTGCCCACCCCCGTGGGCTTAGGGCTTGCCAGGGTTTTGGGTCCCACTCGTGGCGGGTGTGCAAGAGTTGGCAACTCGCCCCTTCTTTGAAAATTTTGGGGGCACATCCCCCAAGCCCCCTCCACCCCCGTTTGCCCACCCCCGTGGGCTGAGGGTTCGCCGGCGTTTTGGGTCCCACTCATGGCGGGGTTGCTAATGCGGGCTACTCGCCCCCTCTTTTGGTTTCGTGGGGGGACACCCCCCACAGCCCCCCGCCATGGTGGCTTTGCCCCCCTGGCCCCCCCGTTTTGCCCCTCTCCGAGGCGGAGAGGGTAGAGCCCCGCCAAATTTTCCCCCTTCCCTCGCAGGGAAGGGGGCCAGGGGGTTAGGTCGGAAGGGCACATCCCCCTCCCCTGGTTTAAAAAACCCCGGCCAGGAGGCCGGGGCATGGGCTTCAGGGAACGATGTGGGTCCCGGTCTCGCCTCTCAGAGCTCGGGTTATGTTTTCGGGGCTGGTGATTATGGCCTCCTTCCCACCTTGCTCCAGGTAGCTTATTATGGCCTTTATCTTCGGCCCCATGCTCCCCGGCGGGAAGTGCCCTTCATCATAGTAACGCTTGGCTTCCTCTAAGGTCATCCGGTCAAGCCAAACCTGGTTCGGTTTTTTGTAGTTCAAAGCCACCTTTTCCACCGCCGTGCTTATGAGGAAAAGGTCAGCCTTTATCCCAACCGCCAGGAGGCTTGAGGCCAGGTCCTTATCAATCACGGCCTCAACCCCTTTGAGGGAACCATCATCCAGCCTGATGACCGGTATGCCGCCTCCGCCTACGGCTATCACCACAAATCCTTGGTCCACAAGCGATTTTATAGCGTCAAGCTCCACGATTTCCAAGGGGTAGGGGGAAGGGACTACTCTCCTCCAGCCCCTGCCGGCATCTTCCATGACGTCCCATCCTTCCTCCTCTTTGCGCTTCAGGGCTTCCTCTTTGCTCATGAAGGGCCCAATAGGCTTTGTCGGGTTCTGGAAAGCAGGGTCATTCCGGTCAACTACTACTTGGGTGACTACGGTTACCGCTTGCTTCTTCATCCCTTTTTTGAGGAAAGCATTGTACAGGCATTGCTGGAGCATGTAGCCGATGGCGCCTTGGGTATCGGCTCCGCAGGAGTCAAGCGGGACGGGGTGGAGGACGTGGCGGGCGAGTTCGGAGCGCAGAAGGATGAAGCCTACTTGGGGCCCGTTCCCATGGGTTATGACTACATCCCAGCCTTCTTCAATCATCCCGGCTATGTGCCAAGCCGTCTCGCAAGCAGTTGCGAACTGATCGGGGACAGTCTGATGCTGCGGGTCTTTTATCAAGGAATTTCCACCAATGGCTACTACTGCTAACCCCTTTCTGCCCATTTTGCATCCCTCCTGAAGAGATTTTTCTTTAGCCCACCCCCGTTGGCCGAGGATTAACCAGCGTTTTGGGTCCCACTCGTGGCAAGTTTGCAGGGGTGGACTAATCGCCCCCAGTTTAAAAACTCTGGGGGGACACCCCCTGGACCCTTCCTTGGCTTTGGGTCCCAATCGCAGGCGGGGGCATTACCAGTTAGCCATGGTCAGGACCATTATGGCTTTTTGGACGTGCAGTCGGTTTTCGGCTACGTCGTAGATGCAAGAGCGAGGGCCACTGGCCACTGCATCCGTAACCTCATGCCCCCGGTCCACAGGCATTGGGTGGGTGAAGATGGCATTGGCAGTGCGCTTCATCTTCTCTTCATCGCATATCCATTCGGTGTAGCGGAGGGCCTTTTCAATTTCCTCCTGCTTGTGGAAGACCCCATCCCTGTAGGCTTGGGGGCTCATCCAGTTGCGGGAGTAGACCACGTGGGCCCCTTCGTAGCCGGAAACGGGGTCATGGACGATTTCAAACGAAGTGCCGTTAGCTCGGCAATTGGCCTTGACTTGCTCAATTACCTCGGGGTCCAAGTCGTAGCCTTCGGGGTAGGCCAAGGTTACGTGCATGCCGAAGCGGGAGCCTATGAGGAGGGCTTCCTGGACCGAGCACCAAGAGCGGGCCAGGGCACCGTGCCCCCAAATCACCAGGAGCTTCTTCCCCCGGATTGATTCGGGGTCAAGGGGCTTGCCCACCCCTTTCCCCCACCATTCCATCCATCCCATTACGTCGGCCAGGCCTTGGCAGGGGTGGAATTTGTCATCGGCCATGTTGATGACGGGGATGTCGGCATAGTAAGCATATTCCCTTATGAGCGCATCGCCAGCTCCGTAGTAGGGGATTTTGTCCTCCAGGACCCGGATGCCGAGGCCTGCGGCATAGCGGCTCATGACTTTGGCTGCATCTTCAATCGTTTCACCGGCGGTCTTTTCCGTCTTCAAGCGCATAGTTTCGGGGACGAGGTATTGGGCGTGGCCTCCGAGCTCAGTTATGGCTGCCTCAAACGAGATGCGGGTGCGGACTGATGGGTTGTAGAAGAACATGAGGAAGGTCTTGCCCTTGAGCGCTTCGCTCCAGCGGGGGGAGAAGCGCTCCCTCTTCATTTTGGCTGCCAGGTCCAGGACAGCCCAAAGCTCTTCCAGGCTCCATTCCTGAGTGCAAATCAAGTCCCTTCCGTACAGGTCCATAGCTCACCTCCAAAGCAAAATTAATGCTTCCCCTTGTGGGGTCATTGCGAGGATGCTAAGCACCCGAAGCAATCTCCAACCGCCGGGAGGGAGATTGCTTCGCCTAACTCCACAGCAAAACGCCCTCCCTTTCAGCATCATACATCAAGGTTCCGACATAATTTTTGAGCTCTTCGTATTTCCTTTGTGAAGTCACTTCATAGGACTCTCCTTCAACTTCTGCAAGCATTTTGTAGATATTGCCTAAAATTTCCCTCTTGTGGCTAAGCGGAAGGTCTTTATCAATCACCACCAAAAGGTCCCAATCGCTATCCTCCCTGAAATCGCCCCTCGCCCTTGAGCCAAAAAGTATTATTTTCAGAACCTTCATCCCCTCTTTCTCAATTTCATCCCTAATTACTTTTAGCGCCCTTTCCGTTTTCACAATCACCCTAAGCTTTTTTCTTCACCAAGACCGTCCATTGGCCTTTCTGGACCACTTCCCCCTTTTGGTTGAGCAAAGTCACGTCAAATACTACAACTCCCCCCAAGCCGGGCATTTCCCTCTTCCGGGCTACGGAGGCTTCCAGGTGGACGGTGTCTCCAATCCTTATCGGGGCTTTGAATTTCCAATCCAAGCTGAGGAAAGCCTCCACTGTCCCTTCCAGAAAGCCCAGGCGGGAGGCCAAGCCAGAGGCGACGGCAAGGCCCAGAAGGCCATGGGCAATCCTCTCACCGAATGGCGTGGATTTGGCATACTCGGCATCGGTGTGGAGCTGGTTCCAATCCCCTGAAAGGGCTGAGAATAGCACTATATCGGCTTCGGTTATGGTCCGCCCCGGGGAACGGACGCTCATCCCTTCAGTTATGTCTTCAAAGTAAAGCCCTCGGTTCATCTCTACCCTCCGATGAAAATCAAGGGCAAGGCCAGGAGGAGCAGGAGGCTCCACCCGGCGTAGAACGGCATCGCTTGAGCGAAAGTCTTGTGGGCCGCGGTAGCCCATTCTCCTCCGGCTCTGCTCTCTCGCCAGAGCAAAATTGCCAATAGGGCCGTGTTCAGGATGTTCCACCCTATCACTGTTAGCCGGTTCGGGGTTAGGCCATCCCACCAGGTGCGGTAAATTATGGCCGAGAAGGCATACAGGCTTATGATTATGGCTAAGATGACCAGGACCAGGCGCCCACGCCTGAGCCAGCGGCTGAGGCCTTCGGAAATCTCCTCCCCCCTTACTGGGACGGTCCAGAGGAGAAGGCCCACTACCGCAAAGAGCATGGCATTGTAAGCTATGAGGGCTTCGCGGTTGAAAAACGGCTTCATGAAGTTGAATGGGATTAAGGCTATGTAAGCGATTAGCACCAGGATTGAGGGGATGATGAAGAGGCGAAGGAGGAGGGTGACGAACCGGAAGAGGCCGGCGAAGTTCTGCTCCCTAAGGCGGCGCATAGGCTCATAGATTGAAGCCACCGCCAGCACCGGGATGCATCCTGCCAGGCCCATGAAGAAAATTCGTTCAATCGGCTCAGGAAGGGAAAAGAAGAAGGTGCGGAAAAGGCCAAAGGAGATAGCAATGAAGATTCCGAGGACTATGCCCATTAATCCACCCATCACCAAGGCTTCTAAGGATTTGGCCAGAAAGGCAAACCGGCTTTCCACGTCATCTTGCCCTTTGAGGACGTAGAGGCCCAGGGCTGCCCAGGAAAGTGGGATAAGGTGGATTGCTCCGAGGTTGAGGTATTGATTCCAGAAGATTTCCTTCTTTATTAAGAAGTCGGCGAAGTAAACCCAGGAGCTGGCCAAGGCCAAGGCAACCATTAGGAGGACGAAGCGGCTGAGGAACTGGCGGTGGAGGAGGAAGAGGTAGAGGAGGATGAAAGCGGCGCAGATTGGGGCCCAGTAGAGTAAGAATAAAGGAATTTGCTGGCGGGCTACCAATCGGTAGTCCGATATCCCCCAGAATACGAACCCACAGGGTATAGCCAAGAGCACAGCGTAGAGCCAATGGTAGGGCAACCGGCCGAGTGCTGCGCCTGCGGCGGTTTCTTCTCTGAGCCGGTAATGCCAAGCGGCAAGCAGGAGGTTCTGAGGGTTTGCGGAGTAAAGTTCACCTATTGCTTTAGCGAAGAGGCTGCCTTCCCCCTTTTGCAAGGCTTGGCGGTAAAGCTTCTCCAAGCCTTCGGGGTCTTCTAACTTGGCCGAAATCTCGGCAACATACTCCGCAGGCATGCTCTAAACCTCCCTTTAGAGTTGAGCAAATTATACTGATTATCAAGGCTTAGGGCAAAACGAGGGATTCTGAGA
>JAPWUT010000141.1 GCA_028275425.1 Anaerolineae bacterium
GCGATGGGAGCCATAGGCGATATGCAGAAATACCTCCAGTTCAAAGCGGCCAGGGCTATGGGCGACCTGGCAACGAGGGAAGGGGCTGGCGCCGGAACGGCAGAACTTGGACTCGGCCTTGGGGCCGGAGCTGGAATGGGAGCTATGATGGCCGGGATGATTTCCCAGGCCATGCAGGCCGCCAAAGCTGGCCCAACTAAGACTTGCCCAAGCTGCGGGGCCTCAATCCCTGCCGATGCTAAGTTCTGCCCCAATTGCGGGACGAAGCAGGAAGCAGGCGGATTCTGCCCCCAGTGCGGCGCTCCGCTCCCTCCAGGAGCCAAATTCTGCCCGAACTGTGGAGCAAAAGTGGGATAAAACATGCGCCCCGACGGACGAGCTCCCAACAAAATCCGGCCGGTGCGCATAATCCCAAGATTCATAAAATACCACCCGGGCTCGGTCCTCATCCAGATGGGGGACACAGTAGTCTTGTGCGTGGCAACTTTTGAAAAAACGCTCCCAAGCTGGCTGGTGGGCAAGGGGGAAGGCTGGCTCACCGCTGAATACTCCCTTCTACCCGGCTCTACCCTTGAGCGAACACCGCGGGAAACCGGAGGCCTGGGCGGCCGAACCCAAGAGATACGCCGCTTCATAGGGCGGAGTTTGAGGGCGGCCTTTGACTTGGACAAATTCGGAGGCTACACTATAACCGTAGACTGCGATGTCCTCCAAGCCGATGGCGGAACTCGCACCGCCTCTGTAACTGGGGGATTCGTAGCCGTTGTCCTGGCCCTGCGTGAACTCAGCCAGAAGGGGCTGATTCCACCACGCGGTGTAGTCAAAACCCAAGTAGCAGCCATAAGCGTGGGAATCGTAAACGGAGAACCACTGCTGGACTTAACCTACGAGGAAGACTCAATGGCCGAGGTAGACATGAACGTGGTCATGACTTCAAAAGGGGAAATTGTGGAAATACAAGGCACGGCTGAAGGCAAACCCTTCTCCAGAGAAACCCTTCAGAAAATGCTGGACATAGCTTGGGAAGGCCTTCAGGAGCTTTTCCAAGCCCAGAGGGAGGCGCTGAAATGAAGCTTTCCCATCTGGATGAAAAGGGCCAAGCCCGCATGGTAGATGTAGGCCATAAACCCGATACCGAAAGGGTAGCTATAGCCAAAGGCGAAGTCCACATGAGCCCAGAAACTTTACGCCTTGTAAAAGAGGGGAACCTCCCGAAGGGGGATGTCTTTGCGGTAGCGAGATTGGCCGGAATCATGGCGGCTAAGCGCACCCCTGAACTCATCCCCCTCTGCCACCCCCTCTTTCTGAGCCACATAGACGTAGAACTGAGCATAAACGAAGAAAAAAACTGCATTGAAATCACCGCTACCGTGCGTTCAACGGGGAAGACAGGAGTGGAAATGGAAGCCCTAACCGCTGTAAGCGTGGCAGCCCTTGCTGTATACGATATGGCCAAGGGGGTGGAGAAGACCATACGCATCCAGAACATCCGCCTTGTGGAGAAGCACGGCGGCAAAAGTGGGGACATAATCCTTGAGTGAAGAGGGGCAAGCAATGAAGGTAAAGGTCAAACTTTTCGCCCTCTACAGGGAAAGAGCGGGGACAAACGAGCTCTGGCTTGACCTCCCCGAGGGAGCTTCGGTCCAAGATGCCCTCAATTCCCTTGCCCAGCGCTTCCCCTCGCTTGAAGAGCTCTTGGGAAGAGCATTTTTCGCCTTAAACAAAAGGTACGTCCAGCTGCAAGACCCCCTTAAAGAAGGCGATGAGCTGGCTGTTTTCCCGCCGGTAAGTGGAGGGGCTAAAAAATTTGAAATAACCCATTCACCTATCTCAGCCGATGAAGTAATGGCCAGAGTTACTGCACCCTCCATCGGGGGGATAGTTCTCTTCGTTGGGGTAGTGCGGAACGAAAACTTGGGGCGGAAAGTCCTCCACCTGGAATACGAAGCTTACCCCGAAATGGCTGAGCAAATCCTGGCCCAAATTGGGAACGAAATCAAGGAAAGATGGCCTCAGGTAGAAGATTTGGCCATAGTCCACCGGATAGGCAAACTTGAGATTGGGGAAGCCAGCGTGGTCATAGCCGTGGCCGGAGCTCACCGAGAGGGCCTGTTTGACGCCGCCCGCTATGCCATAGACCGCGTAAAGGAAATCGCGCCAATTTGGAAGAAAGAGGTGTGGGCTGAAGGGGAAGAATGGCTTTGAAACCGCAGAGCTACGAAGCACCGTAAGCAATTTCCCGCCTACGGTTTAAATCGGCGCAAGTGCTACGGTAACTGGAGAGCCAAAGATGGGGGTATTGGATTTCTTCAAGCCGAGGGAAGACAAATTCTTAAAACTGCTTGCAGAACAAGCGGCCAAAACCCTGGAGGGCCTTCAAAGCCTGAAAGAATACATGAAGGAACCCGACTACCAAAAAGCCCAGCGGGTTATCCAAGCCGAGAGAGAAGCCGATGAAATAAGGCGGATACTGGTAGATGAACTAAACCGAACATTCGTCACCCCAATTGACCGGGAGGACCTCTTCGCCCTATCCAGGGCTATAGACGATGTGATTGACTACGCTTACACCACTGTGGACGAGATGGAAATTCTGGGAGTAAAGCCCAACCATTACCTGCAGAAGATGGTAGCCCTCTTAGAGGAAGCAGCAAACGAACTATACCTGGCGGTCCTCAGGCTTGAGAAGCATCCGGATGTAGCCAACGACCATGCAATAAGGGCCAAAACCTTGGAGAACCAGATGGAGAGCATATATCGGGAGGCAATCGCTGAACTTTTCAAAGGCCCATTGGACCCTGAACACATTGCCCAAGTCCTAAAACTAAGGGAACTTTACCGCCACCTCTCCAATGCTGCCGATCGGGGGGATGAGGCGGCTAACATAATAAGCGACATAGTGGTGAAAATGCGCTGAAGGAGGTAAAACATGCCTGCCAAGATACAACCACGGACTCGGGAAGAGAGCTACAAGCCGGCCTTGGAAAAGGCCCGAAGGGAGATAGCCAGCGTAGACCCTTGGGAAACGGCTTTCAAAGCTGCTGTTGACTATCGGGAGATAGACCTCAAAAGGGGCGAATGGCTGGTCCCATTCTGGGGGAAACGGTACATAGTGAGTTACCCGGAAGGAGCTGTTACCGAAGAAGAAACGGGTGAGAAGCCCTCCATTGTAGTGACCCTGCTTATCCTTCACTACCTCCTCACCGCTGAAGGTATCCGTCCAGCCGATCAATGGGTTTCATTCCGTGTCTTTCCTGGAGGTCAGGGCTATTGGCCTGTATTTCAAGCCCGTACAGGCTTAAAATTAGCCAAAGCTTTTGGCAGGGACAAAGAGGCTTTTGAGAAAGCAGCCTTGGCCCTTGGAGGGGAGAAACTATCCTTTGGCGATTCTTCTTTCCTTTTCCGAATGTTCCCCAGACTTTGGTTAGCAGTAGTCCTAAACTTAGCCGATGAAGAATTCGGCCCATCGGCCCAAATCCTGTTTGATGCCACCGCCGAAAGCTACCTCCCCACTGAAGACTTAGTCGTCCTTGGCGAATTACTAACCCATAGCCTCATAAAGCAAGCGGGCAAGAAATAAACTCCGGGCCCAAAACTGGGGGTAATAAAAAGGCCGAGTAGCCAACCCCGCCACGAGTGGGACCCAAGACACTGGCGAACCCTAAGCCCGCGGGGGTGGGCAAACGGGGGTCCAGGGGGCGAAGCCCCCTGGCAGGGGGTTTTGGGGGATGTGCCCCCAAAAACCTTAAAAGGGGGCGAGTCGCCCACATTAGCAACCCCGCCACGAGGGGGACCCAAGACGCCGGCGAACCCCAAGCCAACGGGGGTGGGTAAAGGGGGTCCAGGGGGACGAAGCCCCCATGGCAGGGGGTTTGGGGGATGTGCCCCCAAAAACCTTAAAAGGGGGCGAGTTGCCCACCTTAGCCAACCCCGCCACGAGGGGGGCCCAAGACGCTGGCGAACCCAAAGCCCACGAGGGTGGGAAAACGGGGGTCCAGGGGGGCGAAGCCCCCTTATGACCTAACCCCCTGACCCCCTTCCCTGCGAGGGAAGGGGGAAAATTTGGTGGGGTTATCGGGTCAGCTTACGAGTGAGGCCCAAAACTTTGGCGAACCCCAAGCCAACGAGGGTGGGTAAAGGGGGTCCAGGGGGACGAAGCCCCCTCCCAGGGGGTTGGGGGATGTGCCCCCAAAAACCTTAAAAGGGGGCGAGCTGCCCACATTGGCAACCCCGCCACGAGGGGGACCCAAGACGCTGGCGAACCCTAAGCCCGCGGGGGTGGGCAAACGGGGGTCCAGGGGGCGAAGCCCCCTAAAAACGCTTACTTCTTAGCTTGGGCACTTATCTTCACAATTTCCACAAAATCCTTAGGCTTTAGGCTTGCTCCCCCAACCAAAGCCCCATCTATATCGGGCTGGGCTACAAACCCACCAATGTTTGAGGGGTCAACGCTCCCCCCATATTGAATCCTTACCTTGCTCGCCACATACACCCCGAAAAGCTCGGCCAGAAGAGGCCTTATTACCCCTCCTATAACCGCCTGCGCTCCTTCAGGAGTAGCAGGCTTGCCCGTCCCTATAGCCCAAACCGGCTCATAAGCTATAACTACCTTCCCCGCTTCAGCGGAGGAAAGGCCGGCTAATGCTCCCCTAACTTGCCGGGTCACTACCTCCTCGGTCAGGCCGGCTTCGTTTTCCTCAAGGTTCTCCCCCACACAGATTATAGGAGTTAAACTGTGGGCAAGCGCAGCCTTCACCTTCCGGTTCACATGCTCATCGGTCTCCCCAAAATACTTCCTCCTCTCGGAGTGACCGATGATTACATACTCGCAGAATTCTTTGAGCATAACCGGGGATATTTCCCCGGTGTATGCCCCCTTTTCTTCCCAAAAGACATCCT
>JAPWUT010000159.1 GCA_028275425.1 Anaerolineae bacterium
AGGGTGGGCAAAACGGGAGTCCAGGGGGCGAAGCCCCCTGGCGGGGGGTTATGGGGGGGTGTCCCCCCACAAAACCAAAAAAGGGGGCGAGTTGCCCAAATTAGCAACCCCGCCACGAGTGGGACCCAAAACGCCGGCAAAGCCTAAGCCCACGGGGGTGGGCAAAACGGGGGTCCAGGGGGCGGAGCCCCCTGGCAGCGGAAGAACTAAGGATTTATAGCAATGCTTGAGCAGGAAAAAAACCTGGTGGAAAAAGCCCGCCAGGGCGATTTAGAAGCTTTCAATTCCCTGATAACATCCTACCAGAACACCGCCTATAACACCGCCTTCCGCATCCTGGGAAACCACTACGATGCCTCGGATGCAGTCCAAGAAGCTTTTATCAAAGCCTTCAAAGCAATACGCAAATTTAAAGGAGGCTCATTTAAAGTCTGGCTCCTCCGAATTGTAACTAATGCGTGCAAAGACGCCCTGAGAGCTTCTAAGAGAAGGCCAACAGTTCCACTCTACCCCTCCGCCTCCACCCAAGAAGGGCTTGAACTGGAAAGAACGCCACGTTTAGCGGATGAAGAGAACCCCGAAAACTATGCCGAAAGGCAAGAGCTGGCTCGCCTCGTGCAAGAGGCAATAGACGCCTTGCCCTTTGACCAAAAGGCTGTGATTGTCCTTGCGGACTTGGAAGGCCTTGATTATTTTGAAATATCCGAAGCCCTCGGTATACCGGTGGGCACGGTGAAGTCTCGTTTGAGCCGAGCCCGAGCTAAAGTGCGGGATTACTTATTAACCCATGAGGAACTTTTGCCCTCACGTTATCGTCTTAAACCATAGGGGTGGGCAAATGTTCGGGAAAGAACACGAAAAAGTAAAAGCTCTCCTACCACTTTACGGGGACAAGGGTCTTTCTCCCGAGGAGAGGAAACTTATAGAAAAGCACCTCCAAGTTTGCCAGGAGTGCCAGATGGAGTGGGAAACCCTCCGCTGGGCTATTTCCCTAACCAAAGAAATCCCGCGAGTCCCGGCCCCTCGCTCTTTCAAGGTCAGGACTTCGGACTTGGAGAAAGCCCAGGTACCTGTGGGCTTGTATGTGGCGAGGGCTTTCACCGCCTTGGCTGCTGCCCTCTTCGTCATCCTAATCGGACTTGACCTCTTTGCCTTCAAGGCTGCTCCTATGCGTGCCCTTGCTACCCCTTTGCCCCCTACGCCTGCAATCGTAAAGACATACCCCGAGCTTGAACAAAGGCCACTGGCTTTACCGGTATCGCCTCCTGCTGAGGGAGAAGCGAGCAAAAAGTCTGGCGTCCCTGAAAGTCCACCCACTCCGACCCCCACCCCAGCCCCGAGAGTAGAGCAAAAGCTTAATTTGCGCTGGCTTCCTTGGGAGATAGTGGCCGGGTTCGGCGCAGTAGCCGGGGGCATCGCCTCTTGGATATTGAGGAGAAGGAGGTGAGACTTTGCCTGAGCTGCCCGAGGTGGAGACTATCGCCAGGGAACTTAAGCCTTTCTTGGAAGGGAAGCGCATCGTTAAAATAGAAATCTTCAAGCCCGAACTCACCGTAGGCATTTCGCCCGAAATGTTGGAAGGAAAGACCATAAATCGGGTTAGGAGGCGGGGGAAATACTTAATCTTAGACCTTTCCGACGGCTCCGGCCTCCTCTTCCACCTTAGGCTCACCGGAAGGCTTTACCTCAACCCTGGCCCTGAAATTAATCCAGGCTTGCTCATCCACACTGAAGGCAATCTAACCCTTTCTTTCCATGACCCTCGGAAGCTTGGGCGGGCTTACTGGCATCCCGCCCCGGACGAGTTCCTCGGTTTCCTCGGCCCTGAGCCTCTGGCCGAAGGCTTCACTCCCCAAGAGCTCTACCGAATCCTTTCCGAACGGAAGGCTTCGGTTAAAGCGGTGCTTTTGGACCAGCGGAACTTGGCCGGGATTGGTAATATCTATGCCGATGAGGCCTTATTCCTGGCGGGGATAAACCCTCGCCGCCCGGCTTCTTCGCTTTCGTGGGAGGAGGCTGAGAGGCTCTACCAAGCCATCCGAGAAGTGCTGGCGGAAGGGATTGAAAGGCGTGGCACAACTTTAAGCGCTTATAGAGATGCTTTCGGCAGGAGGGGGGAGAACCAGCTCAGCCTCAGAGTTTTCAGGCGGACGGGGAAGCCTTGCCCGCGCTGCGGTACGCCCATAGAGCGCATAAAGGTAGCAGGCCGAAGTTCCCACTACTGCCCCAAATGCCAACCTATCTGAGGAGAGCCTATGGAGATGATACGCACTTTTGTAGCCATTGAACTGGACCAAGAGGCTTTGGACTGGCTTAAGGGGGTCCAAGAGCGCTTGAAGGCGGACCTCCCGCAGGGGCTGGTCCGATGGGTGGATCCTAAGGGGATACATTTGACCCTGAAATTTCTGGGGGAAGTACCTCAGGGCAAGATAAAGGCCATTGAGGAAGTGCTCAAAGGGGTTGGCCAAAGGCATCGTCCGTTTTCCTTCAGTTATGGTGGGTTAGGCTGCTTTCCATCTTTCTCTCATCCCAATGTGATATGGGTGGGAGTAGAGGAGAAGACGGGGGCGCTTCGGGCTCTGCAGGAGGATGTAGAGAGAAGCCTCGCCAAGTTAGGTTTCAGGCCTGAGGATAAGCCTTTTTCCCCTCACCTTACTCTGGGGAGGGTAGGGAGAGGCCTTTCCGGGGCCGAGAGGAAGCGCCTTGGGGAATACATAAAGGCGGGCGGAGTAGGGTATGGGGGGGAGTTCGTGGTGGAAGCTATAAGCCTTATGAAGAGTGACCTTTTCCCGACGGGGGCGGTTTATACCCGACTTGCCCTTTTCCCATTAAGTGGCTTGGCTAAATAGTGGAGCACTCTGTCAAGGGGCGTGGGGGGTGTCCCCCCACAATTCCAAAAAGGGGGCGAGTTGCCCACCTTAGCAACCCCGCCACGAGTGGGACCCAAAACGCTGGCGAACCCTCAGCCAACGAGGGTGGTCCCCCCTGCTTCACATACTCCGTTGGGCATTTGGCTCTGACTTTTAGCTGAGGTATAATTAGCCTGAATACACCAAGGAGGTAAAATTGCTGGGCAAATTCTTCAGAGGCTTCCTTAACCTCATAATCCTTGCCAGCCTCTTACCTATGGTCAACACCTGTGGTGCTACCCCCCTCCTTTCCGAAGCTAAAATCTGGCCGGACCGCATAACCCCTAACGCCGATGGAGATACCGATGTTGCCGTAATAAGCTACCGGCTGAACCGAAACGCCTACGTTTCCATTTACTTCCTGGATGAGAAAAACCAACCCCACTATTTCCGGAAAGACCAGAGGCGCTCCATAGGAGAACACACTGTATACTTTGGAGGCGTAGTCCAAGATAGGGTCTTGCCCGATGGCCGCTACACATGGGTAATTGAGGCCACCGATGATTACGGCAAGACGGAGAAAGCCCAGGGAACTTTGATAATCGCCGATGCCGACACGAATCCCCCTCAGCTTCTGAACTTCACTGTATACCCAGAAGAATTCACCCCCAACCAGGACGGCTTAGATGACCGGGTCACCATATCCTACTACCTCACCAAGAAAGCCGAAACCCACGTTTACCTTGTAGGGCCAGATGGGAAGCGGTACCCATTGGTGGAGAAGGAAAGGGATGTGAAGCCAGGGGAACGGGGAATCCACATTTACGATTATGAAGGAGGAGTAGACCAGCGAGCCGAACCTCCACCCGATGGCACCTATTTCGTAGTGGCGGAAGCTCGCGACCTTGCCGGCAACCGCACACTCGTAACCAAAACTTTGGTCATCAAAGAGGGCGGTGTCCCCAGAGCCGATATCTTGGAAGGGGATGTGGAGTTTTACCCCAAAATCGTGCCCTTAGGTTCAACCTTGTGCTTCACCCTCACGGTGGAAAATTATGGGGCAGTCCCCATACGCACCAGTGGTCCTCCCCCTGGCACGACTTACAAAAGCACCGAGAATTTCAACACATTGGGATGGTATGAGGAGCCAGGAGTGTGGAGGGTGGGGATAGACTTTGAGACCAACTCCAGCGGGCGCCCTTACCCCTTCCGTTGGGCAATCTGCGGCGATAACTGCGAGGTCCGGGAGAAAGACGGCCGTCAATACCGCTTCCTAATGCCTGGCCAGAGGTCCCTCGTTACCGGATGCATCCAGATAACTCACAAACCCCCCCGCAACCCAATCCACTTCTGGGCCGGCCTCATCCATGAAGACGTCCGCATAGACCCATTCAACGACCACGTGGACCCGCAGGAGATTTCAATCGGCTACTGAGGTCCTACGGGATTGGCAAAGCCAGGGTCTTTTTCAGCCGGTCCATTTGCTCCCAAACCCAGGAGGGAATTAGGAATTGGCTTTCCTCTTTTATGCTTGAAAGCAACGATTCCATAACGTTCAGGCAAGCTACAGCCGCAAGGGTTTGCCCATCTAAACCTTTAGGGGTACGCTTTTCAATTTCCACAATCTCCG
>JAPWUT010000144.1 GCA_028275425.1 Anaerolineae bacterium
CTCCCGGTGACGGTAGACCTTAAGGTGGTAGAAACAGAACCAGGGGTGCGGGGGGATACAGCTCAGGGAGCCACCAAGCCGGCCAAGCTGGAAACAGGCCTTGTAATCCAAGTGCCCCTATTCATCAACGTAGGGGATGTGGTCCGAGTTGATACCCGCACCGGGGAATATGTGACAAGGGTTTAATGCCTTTGCACGAGCCTTCCCGTTACCTCTGGGATTTTCTCAATCGGCCCTCTACAGGCTTAGCTTTGCTCTTTGCTTCAGCGCTTGTTTTCCTTTTCCCCCAATTTGCCCCCCTAACTCTGCGAATTGTCGGAGGAATATGGCTCGTTTACCTTTCAATCCGTATGGCTGAAGAGGCCACTTCTTGGGCCAAGACCCGAGGGCTTTCCCCCCGCCAGCTGCTGGAGAGGGGAGAAAATTTCCGCACTTTGGTTGTCGCTCTTCCTCCAAAGGAAGCAGCGGCAATGCTTTCCTCATCGCTTACCCCGCCCTTCTACAAAGCGAGGGTGTACCGAGAGCGGACTCGCTTTTACTTTGAAGCTTATGGGCTAATCCCCTTGCAACTTCTAAAGCTTCTTTTTTATGGCGGAGCTTTCGTGGCGATTTTGGGCTTCCTCCTCGCCCCTCTAACCGATAAAGCAACCCAATCGTTCATAGTTCCGGGGGAGGAATTGAGCCTGGAAGGGACTGCCGTTTCCTTCCGGCTGGATGAGGTGTATCCGGAGGGGCTTGAGGGCCGAGGCACTATCCTTTCAAGCGGGAAGCCGGTGAGGTCGGGGCGCCTGGCCCCTGGAAGGCCCCTTTGGGCGAGCTTCAACGTAGCCTTGCCAATAGGGCAAGGCCCTGCTTTGAAGTTGAAAGCTTTAAGCCAAGAGCGCTTTATCCTTTACCCTGGGGGCAAGGAGTATTCGGGAGAGCTTGCCATCCCTTTCCTAATGCCCAATGAGGAAAGGTACGTGTTCCTGCCCGACCACCGCCTAATCCTCAGGTTCATACTCAACCCGAAGTCGGACAACGTTTTCCTCTTGGAGGTTTTCAAGGAAGGAGCGGAGAGGCCCGAACTCAGCCTTGAGGTGGCTAAATCTGAAGCATTGGAGTTGGGAGGAGTGAAAGTGGAGATTATCCCCATTGCTTCCGTTCAACTCAGGCTTATGCGGGTTATCTCGCTCTGGCCGGCCATGTTGGGCTTTTTGCTCATGGCTATCGCCCTTTTGCTTTGGCTTACTTTGCCAGTAGGCAGGCTCTTCGGGTTCATTCAAGCCGAAGCCAAGGTTAAAGTTCACTGGGCTCAGGAAGAACCTTTCAAACTTCCGCCTTTTGCCGGGAAGGGGGAATGGGAGTAGCGCTGGCAGCACTTGGGGCACTGGCTTTGGCCTTAGCCGGCTTGAGGTTTCCAGGACGCAACGGTTTTCTGGCCTTTGGCTTGGCAATCCTGACTCTTATTTTTGGGGGGAAATCTGAAACTTCTGCTGCCGCAATGCTTGGCTGCGGGTTCATGGCCCTCTTTTCTACCCCTACCCTTTTCTCCGCACTTGTGAGCGCGGGAATTTTGGCCCTCAGTTCTGCCCTCCTGCCCTGGGCAAATGGAGGGAAAGTAGAAAGTTACTTACCCCTTTTCGCTTTTGCCTTTTCCCTTTTCTTGGCCGAAGGGGCGAGGAGGATGAAAAAGCCTGCTGGCCTTTGGGATGAGCGCTGGTTCATCATTGCCTGCCTTTTCATTGTAACCGGTTTTGCTGGCTGGATGTGGGAAGGCACGCTGAACGGAAGTCTTTTCCGGCCGGGTTCTTGGGCGGCAATTGCTTTAATGAGCTGTGCTTTTGTAGCAAGTGGGTGGCAGAAAAAAAGGTTTGGGGGGGAAATTTTAACCTTATTAGCTTTGGCGGGGCTTTGGCTCATAATTTAAAAATGCCCCTGGGGGGAATCGAACCCCCGCGCACGGCTCCGGAGGCCGTTGCTCTCTCCACTGAGCTACAGGGGCAAATATATTTTAGCACAAAATTTTCGGCCTCGCAAAATGCGAAAAGAGTAGGGGGCGTCCCGGATTTGAAATTCTGGGGGCACATCCCCCACGCCCCCTGGGAGGGGGCTGCGCCCCCTCCACCCCCGGTTTGCCCACCCTCGTGGGCTTAGGGTTTGCCAGCGTTTTGGGTCCCACTCGTGGTGGGTGTGCTAATGGGGGCTGCTCGCCCCTTCTTTTGGCTTCGTGGGGGGACACCCCCACGACCACCCGCCAGGGGGCTTGCGCCCCCTGGACCCCCGGTTCACCCACCCCCGTTGGCTTAGGGTTCGCCAACGTTTTGGGCCCCACTCGTGGCGGGTTGCTAATGTGGGCAACTCGCCCCTTCTTTTGGCTTCGTGGGGGGACACCCACCATGACCCCCGCCATGAGGGCTTCGCCCCGTGGACCCCAATTTGCCCCCCGTTGGCTTTGGGTTCGCCAACGTTTTGCTCCCTCCGAGGCGGGAGAGCCCAGCCAAATTTTCCCCCTTCCCTCGCAGGGAAGAGAGTCAGGGGGTTAGGTCGGAAAGGCACATCCCCAAGCCTCCTGGGAGGCTACACCTCCGCTTTAATCAATGTCGGCGTGAGGTGGGTAGAGCGCTAACGTTTAATCACTCCTGGCAAGATGTACGGATATGGCCGGCCGGTTATGTGGTGCAAGGCGCGGTCCACTTTGCGAAAGGCTAAATAGGTACGCCAAATCCAGGCGTCTTGCCGGTAATATCCTCGCACTTCCTCCAAACTTAGAGGCCGTAACCCCTCTTCCACTATCATTTCGTTCACTACTTCCAGCACGACCGGGATTAAATCGGGGCGTTGCTCTTTGTAGAAATTGGCCAGTAAATCCATCGCCACTTGCCGAAAATCGTAATAGCGGGTCATCACATCCGGAAGAAAAAGCCATCGTATTAGCCAGACCAGGAACGAAGGCGCACTGCGCAGAAATAGTTCCGGGTCCAGCTGCTCTCGCCCTCCTAAGCGCATAAGCGGTGTGCTCGTGTCAAAGTAGACAAGCTTAACCTCCGGCCCCAATCCGGAGCGAGCATCAAACCCTACAATCGCCCAGTTGGAGATTTGCCCATCAATCCCAACCTCCCGCTCTCCCCGATGCAGGCGGTTGAAAGTGAAGATTTTGCGTAGCTCGGCCACAACTTGCGCTACCAGCCGCCGTGTCTCCCCAGGAGCCAGGATGTGAATGGCCCGATGGCCAATGGATTCGGCGGGAAATTTCTCCTGGAAAATGTAGACTATCCAACGCCCGCCGTGCTCCAGCCGCACAGTCTCAGATTGGGCAACGTTCAGCCCGGCTTCTCGTAGAATTTTGATGTAAGCATCGTGCAAGGCCTGGTAGTTGATGGCCTCTTCTTCGGAGTAGAACATTGGGAAGCGCTTGCAGGCTAAGCCATCATGCCCCGCAATTTCCAGCGTGGTGCCGATTTCACCGTAGCCCAGAACTCTGGCGGGAATAGCGCTGCGCTCCGGGAAGCGAGGATTTAAGCCGGCTTCAAACTCTTTCAGAAATTCCACAGGTAGAGCAATTGAACCCATGGCTATCCTCCTACGAACGAAGCCAGAGCACCCAGAGTTCGGTCTACCCGTTCCAAAATCTCCTCGGCCAGAGGGCGGTCTATTATCAACGGTGGAAGGAATTGGACTACGCGCGGGTCGTGGTAAGCATAGATGCAAAGGAGGCCGTTCTCGTAGGCAAAGCGGGAGAAAAGTGGTCCATAGGCTTCATGCGCAAGCTCTATGCCCATCATCATCCCTAACTGGCGTAGACCGACCAGGATTTGCGGATGGCGTTGCTTTAAGTAATCAAAACCGGATGCGAAGAAGGCAGCCATTTCCCGCACATGCTCCAGAAATGCCGGCTCGGAAGAAATTTCCAGGACTTTCAAAGCGACCGGGCAGCCGACTTCGGCCCCGCCGAAAGTGGAGATATGGATGAATGGGTCAGGATGGAAGACAACTTCAAGCTTTTCCCGGAAGCAAGTAGCAGTGATAGGGTAAAGCCCGCCGGAGAGCCCTTTGCCGATGACCATGATGTCGGGGACGACTCCGAAATGCTCCACCCCCCAGAGGAGGCCTGTCCGACCGAGGCCGGTTTGGACTTCGTCTATGATTAGTAAGGCATTGGCCTTATCGCATATTTCGCGCACGCCTGGAAGGTAATCGGGCTCAGGGACCAAGATTCCGGCGGTGGCAGGGACGGTCTCCAGTATAACGGCGGCCGTTTCGCCGTCCACGGCCTCTTTCATAGCGCTTAAATCCCCGAAAGGCACCTGGACGAATCCTGGTGGCATTGGCCCAAATGGGGCGCGGAATTTCTCATCCCCGGCAGCCAAGGCAAAGCCAGTGTGCCCGTGATAGCCACGCCGGGCCGACACGATTTTGGGCCGTTTTGTGTAAGCCCGTGCTATCTTGATTGCCAGGTCTACTGCCTCCCCTCCGCTCACCCCAAAGACAGTGTAAGTGATATCGCCTGGGGTTAGCTCGGCCAGGCGTTTGGCCAAAGCGGCCCGCTGTTCGCTGAGCAAATGGTGGTTGCCGATATCCAATTCCTGAAGGGCGCGGGTGAGGGTCTCAATCAGCACAGGGTTCCGATGGCCCAAGTTGAAGACGCCGCCGTTGCAGTGGCAGTCTATAACCCGTTTCTCGCCGCTAAGGTCCCACATATAAGGCCCTTCCCGGCGGCCCATCACAAAATCTATCCCTGCTTGCTGGAAGAAGCGCACCTTACCCGAGGAAACGTGGCGGGAAAAGAGGTCCATCACTTCTTCTTTGGAGTGAGCTCCAATGTA
>JAPWUT010000146.1 GCA_028275425.1 Anaerolineae bacterium
AGGCCTTCGCCAAGTACGGGCTTTTCTGACCTAACCCCCTGGCCCCTTTCCCCGCGAGGGAAGGGGGAAAATTCCGGCGAATGATTGGAGGAGAGGTTAACCCTGCCACAAGTGGGGCCCAAAACCCCAGCGAACCCGAAGCCAACGAGAGTGGGGAAATAGTGAACCCTTGCGATTTCTGGGCCAGCCCCGAAAAGAGACAGACGGATTAGCTACGCCGAGCTTTCCGCTTCCCTTATCTTGGTGATGAAGACGTCCTCAAGGGAGGGGAGGATGGTTTCTATGCTGTGGATTTTTACCCCCTCCTTCTCCAAGAGCCTTTCAACAACTGGCCGATAGCTTTCAGCATTGGGCACTACAAGGTGGATGGCTGAGCCGTATAGGGCTACTTCGCCCCTCAAAGCTAAGAAGGGGTGTTCAGGAGAGAAAGGCTCGGCCGGCAAAGCTTGCCCCCTTAGGATTTCCAAGGCTTTTTGGTAATCATCGCACCTTATCTCCAGAACGCTCCCCTCCATCCCAGCCTTGAGCTCCCGCGGAGAACCTTGAGCCACAATCCGGCCATTGTGGATAAGGACTAAGTTGTGGCAGTGCTCGGCCTCGTCCATGTAGTGGGTCGTGACCAAGATGGTTACCCCTCTATCGGCAAGGTGGAAGCCTCCTTGGCCGGTGGAATTTCTTTTGGCCTGGGCCTGGCAGCGTTGGGAGTTAGAAAAGAGTGGATTTGGGCTGGGTGAGAAGCAGTGTTGGAATCCTCGGTCTGCAGTTTCATCGGTGCAATGGAGTGCATGGGTATATGGGGTTTTGCTTTTGGCTGGGTATCGGGCTTGGGGATTATGCCGAGGGCCTAAAAATCCTGGCCGCTGGCGGCGGGGAGGGGGTCGGTGGTCATTGAACACGCTTCTACGGGAGCTAAGGTCAGCTTGGTGGGAATTTGCCGAATTTCGGGCGGTTTGGCCGGGGATCACGAATACTTGGGTTTATGTAATGTAGTGCTTGGAGCGGCCCGTATTTAGGGTCTAAAAAGGCCATTTTGCCCCACCTTCCAAGCCCTCTTAAGTTGTTAAAGAGCCAAACTTCAGGCCATGGGGGCTTCGCCCCCCTGGACCCCCCGTTTTTCCACCCTCGTGGGCTTTAGGCCCCACTCGTGGCGGGTTTGTTAATGTGGGCAACTTGTCCCTATTTTCTGTTTTTGGGGGCACATCCCCCAGACTCCCTGCCAGGGGGCCTTGCCCCCTGGACCCCTGTTTTCCCACCCCCGTAGGCTTAGGGTTAGCCAGCGTTCTGGGTCCCACTCGTTGCTTGGTTACAGGGGTTAGCTGCTCGCCCCTTTTTTGGAAGTGGGGGGACTCCCCCCATGCCCCCCGCCATGGGGGCTTCGCCCCCCGTGGACCCCCCATTTGCCCACCCTCGTGGGCTTTGGGTCCCACTCGTGGCGGGTTCGCTAATGTGGGCAACTTGCCCCTATTTTCTGTTTCTGGGGGCACATCCCCCAGACCCCTTGCCAAGGGGCTCCGCCCCCTGGACCCCCCGTTTTGCCCCTCTCCGAGGCGGAGGGGAGAGAACCCCGCCAAATTTTCCCCCTTCCCTCGCAGGGAAGGGGGTCAGGGGGTTAGGTCAGAAAGGCCCCCATGCCCCCCGCCATGGGTGCTTCGCCCCCTGGACCCCCCGTTTCCCACCCTCGCAGGGAGTTAGGGCGGTGATTTAGGGGCGGCGCTTTTTGATGGCTTCTTCAGGTGGAAGGGTGGTGCGGTCAAAGATTTCGCGGATGTGGGGCTTGGAATAGTGGGCATAAACTCGCTTCGTCGTGCTTATATCCGCATGGCCGAGGATGTCCTGAATGGCCTCTAAAGGGGCGCCCTCTTCCAGCATTTGAGTGGCACGATAGTGACGGAAATCGTGTGGGGTGACATGAATGCCAAGGGCCTTGGCCGCTTTCTTTACCGTAGCCCAGATGCTTACGGTGCTCAATCGGCTACCATAATCCCGACCGTGGGAGATGAATAGGGGTTCATAATCATCTTGCCTTTCTTCAATATAGGCCCTGATTGCTTCTTGAGCCTCCGGCGTCAGGAAGATGAAGCGCTGTTTCTGCCCTTTTCCCGTTACCACAACTTCCCGACGGCGGCCATCGGCCACATCTTTGCGGTTGAGGGAGGCAATTTCGGCTATCCTCCCCGCAGAGGCATAAAGGGTATGGACTATGGCTCTGCTCCGGAGGAGACGTAGACGCTCAAGCCGGTCCTGAGGAAGCGGCTGCTGATCGTAGAAAATGACAATTTGGGGAAGGTCGGGGTCGGGCATGGGGATGGGGTAAGAGCCGCGGGGGATTATGGCCCTCAGCTTTTCCTTGGCCCTCTCTATGGAAAAATCCTCGGGAAGGAAATGATGTCGGAACAAGTAGCGGAGGAAAGCAGTAGCAGCGGCAAGGTAAGTTTGCTCGGTAAAGCGGGAAAAGCCTTTTTTATCAAGCCAGAGGAAAAATTCCTCCAAAGCTTCTTCACCAATGGAAGAAACCGTAGGGTTTGGGGAATCGCTCTTTTCGGCCAAGAATTCCAGGAAGGCCTTGAGGCCGGTGGAGTAAGTTTTGTAGGTGTGAGGACTTGCCCCTAAGCCCCGGAGGAACTTTTCGGTAGCTTCGTCCAAGAGCAAATCCACCATCAGGCTGTTTCCTTAAGCTTATCCCACCAGGCTATGGGGATTCCACGGCTGTTAAGGAGAATTGGCCGCCCTTTGCCTCGGATGGCATCGGCGTTGACAATGCAGCGCGTGACATCGGGCATGGATGGTATTTCGTACATGACGTCCAGGAGAGTTTCTTCAATGATTGTGCGCAAGCCTCTGGCCCCGGTCTTGCGCTTGAGGGCTTCTTCGGCAGCGGCTTCCAAAGCCTCGGGAGTGAAGATAAGCTCCACATTGTCCAGGGCAAAGAGCTGCTGGAATTGCTTCACAATGGCATTTTTAGGCTTGGTGAGGATATCAATCATTGCCTGCTTATCCAGAGGGTCAACGCTAACGATAACGGGCAGGCGGCCAACAAATTCTGGGATAAAGCCGAACTTCATGAGGTCATCGGGGATTACCTGACGCAAGAGCTCGGCCGTCTCCATCTCTCGGCTTTTTGTTTCTTCCCCCTTTAAAAAGCCTACCCTGCCCTTTAACCCAATGCGTTCGGCTACGATTTTATCCAGGCCTTCAAAAGCTCCCCCACAGATGAAGAGGATATCGGTGGTGTCAATTTGGATAAATTCCTGGTAGGGATGCTTGCGTCCTCCCTGTGGCGGGACATTGGCTACCGTGCCCTCAATGATTTTGAGGAGAGCTTGCTGCACCCCCTCCCCCGAGACATCCCGCGTGATAGAGGGATTATCCCCCGACTTGCGGGCGATTTTGTCTATCTCATCAATGTAGACAATGCCCTTCTGAGCCCTGGCGATGTCGTAATCGGCGGCTTGGATAAGGCGCAGGAGGATGTTTTCCACGTCCTCCCCCACGTATCCGGCCTCGGTGAGAGAAGTGGCATCAGCTATGGCGAAGGGGACATCCAGGATTTTGGCCAAGGTCTGGGCCAGGAGAGTCTTTCCGCAGCCTGTGGGGCCGATGAGGAGTATGTTGGACTTCTGGATTTCCACTTCGGCCGTCCTCTGGCGGTTCAGGATGCGCTTGTAGTGATTGTAAACGGCTACGGAAAGGACTTTCTTAGCCCTGTCTTGTCCTACAACATATTGGTTGAGGGCTTCGTAGATTTCTTTTGGGGAAGGGACGTGGGGGAGAAATTCTTCCTCCTCGGAGTTGCCCTTTTCCTCAAAGATTCGCACACAGAGTTCGGCACAATCCCGGCAAATGTAGACGTTGTTAGGGCCGGCAATGAGTTTCCCGGCTATCGTTTCCGGCCTTCCGCAAAAGGAACATTGGGGGAAGAACATAGGGTTAACCCTTTTCGGCGGAAGTTCCGGGCGCTCCCCTCTTCTTGCCCGGAGGGACTTCCAGCACTTCGTCAATTATCCCGTATTCCACAGCGCCTTTAGCGTCCATGTAGTAATCTCGGTCAAAGTCCTGGATGATTTTCTCCAATGGCTGGCCGGTGTGGTAAGCCAGGAGCTCTTGGATTATCCTTTGGACCCTCAAGAGCTCTTTGGCCTGGATTTCAATATCGGGGGCATAGCCTTGGATTCCTCCCCCTGCCGGGTGCATGTGGATAGTGGCATGGGGGAGAGCATATCGCTTGCCCTTAGTCCCTGCCGCCAATAGAACCGTCCCCATGCTGGCAGTCCAGCCTACGGCTATAGTAGAGACGGGAGCCCTTATCAGCTGCATGGTATCGTAGATAGCGAGGCCGGGGTATATGGCCCCGCCTGGACAATTTATGTAAAGGTAAATGTCCCTTTCCGGGTCCTCACGGTCCAAGTAAAGCAGCTGGGCTACGATGAGGTTTGCCACCTGGTCGGTTATGGGTGTGCCGAGGAAAATTATCCTTTCCTTGAGGAGCAGGGAGTAGATATCGTAAACCCGCTCTCCCCTTCCGGTGGACTCAATCACCATTGGGATTATTGCCTTTGGCTTCATCATCCTCCTCCTCTACCATCAATTCCAGAATCCGGTCCTTGACCTTGGCTCTTAGCAAGGCCTCGGCCACTTCCTCCTTAAGCGCGGGGGTGGGAAATCGCTTCTTGGTTTTTCCCCCAGTTAACCACGACTCGTAGGCCTTTATGAACTCCTCCACCTCGCTTTCCGGGACTTCTATTTTTTCTTCCTGGATGAACTTAATCAGAGCGAGG
>JAPWUT010000147.1 GCA_028275425.1 Anaerolineae bacterium
GCGGCCAGGGGGAACTTTTGCACCGTGGACGAAAAAGGCCTCGTCACCGACCGCCGCGCCGGCCGGATTGATACCCAGTTCAATGCTATGCTTTGCCAGAAGCTTGAGGAAATAAAGCTTCCGGGCATTGAAACCTTCGTAAAGCCAGTCAAGGAACACCGGTTCGTAGTAGTATTCCGAGCCCCAGGCCTCTCCGATAAGCTTACCGAGACAGACCCGCAGCGGGTTGGCCTCCCACCCTTGCCCGTAAAACCATTGGCCCCCGAAGCCCAAGCTACGGCTGAAGCCGTAAACGCTTGGATAGAGAAAGCTCGGGAAATCCTCTCCCCGCACCCTCCAGCCAACATGCTCCTTCTCAGGGGATTTTCCAAAAACCCACAGCTTCCGTCCATGCGGGAAATCTACGGCCTTAAGCCCGCGGCTATCGCCACTTACCCAATGTACAGAGGCGTGGCAAGGCTTGTAGGGATGGACGTCCTGGAAACCGGGGAAGAATTTGCCGATGAAATCTCCACCCTGGAAGCCCACTGGAAGGATTACAACTTCTTCTACATCCACGTGAAGAAGACGGATTCTTACGGGGAGGATGGGAATTTTGAGGCCAAAGTGGCCCTCATAGAAGAAGTGGACCGCCATATCCCCAGGATAATGGCCCTCAATCCCGATGTCTTTATCATAACTGGCGACCATTCAACTCCAGCTGTGCTCAAAAGCCACAGCTGGCATCCTGTCCCTGTCCTCCTTTATTCCCGATACGTCCGCCCAGACGGAGTAGAGAAGTTCGGGGAAAGGGCTTGTGCCAAGGGGAGCATAGGCCGTATGCCGGCTGTCAACTTAATGCCTTTAGCACTTGCCTATGCCCTCAAATTAAACCGATTCGGAGCCTAAGGAGGCCTAAGCCATGACTACTATCCTAATCACCGGAGGAGCGGGGTTCATAGGCTCTAACTTTACCCGCTATATCCTCCAAAAATACCCCGACTACAAAGCCGTGGTATACGATAAATTGACCTACGCCGGCAATCTGGACAACCTGAAAGATGTAGCTCAGGCTTACCCCGACCGCTACGCCTTCATCCATGGCGACATATGCGATGCTGAGAAGGTGGAGGAGACCATAAAGGCCTACGGCGTTGAGCTTTTGGTCAACTTTGCTGCCGAAAGCCACGTGGACCGCTCCCTCTTTGAGCCTGGCTCATTCATCCAGACCGATATCTTCGGCACATACGTGCTCCTGGAAGCTGCGAGGAAACTGGGGGTAAGCCGAATGGTGCAAGTAAGCACGGATGAGGTCTATGGCTCAATAGAGAAAGGCTCCTTCAAAGAAAGCGACCCCTTGAATCCTTCAAGCCCATATTCGGCGAGCAAGGCCGGCGGAGACTTAATGTGCTTGGCCTATTACAAAACCTGGGGTGTACCGGTCATGATTACGCGTGGCTCCAACACTTTCGGCCCCTACCAATACCCTGAAAAAGTAATCCCCCTCTTCATCACCAACGCTATTGACAACCAGCCCCTCCCCCTCTACGGCGACGGGATGAACGTCAGGGATTGGCTCTACGTGCTTGACCACTGCGAAGCCATTGACCTCGTCCTGCACGAAGGAAAGCCCGGCGAAATTTACAACGTCGGCGCTGGGAATGAGCTGACAAATTTGGAGCTCACCCGCCTCATCCTCAAGATACTCCGCAAGCCCGAAAGTCTCATCCGCTTTGTGGAAGACCGCCCCGGCCACGACCGCCGTTATTCCCTGGATTGCACCAAGATAAAGGCCTTGGGATGGCAACCTCGCCATAAATTTGAAGAGGCCTTGGAGGAAACTGTCCGCTGGTATGTGGAAAACCAATGGTGGTGGCGCAAAATCAAGAGCGGACAATACATGGAGTTTTACCGGAAGCAGTATGAGAAAAGGCTTGCCACAGGCAAACCATTCAATTCGTAGCCGAAGGAGGTAGCCATGGAAGAAATCAGGCCTGAAGACATTGGAGCCATTGTCAAGCCCGAACCGCTGAAAGAATTTTGCCAAAAGGTTTTGCTGAAGCTCGGTGTTCCCGAAGAAGACGCCTACATCACCGCCGATGTCCTGGTTACTGCCGATTTGCGGGGGATATTCTCCCACGGTGTTGCCCGACTGCGCCGCTACATCAACGGCTTAAAGGTCGGGATGATGAAAGCCCGGCCTGAGGTCAAAGTTGTGCGCGAAACGCTGGTGACGGCTACAATAGACGCCGGGGCCGGCCTTGGGCAACCGGTAAGCTACAGGGCTATGAAGCTGGCAATCCAGAAAGCCCTGGACCATGGCGTTGGCTTTGTCGCTGTGCGGAACTCCAATCACTACGGCATCGCCGGCTATTACGCCATGATGGCCCTTGAGCATGACCTAATCGGCATATCCTCCACAAACGCCGATGTCCTGGTAGTCCCAACCTTCGGGCGGAAGGCGATGCTGGGGACAAACCCCATAAGCATAGCTGTGCCCGCCGGGAAAGAGCGGCCCTTCGTCTTGGACATGGCCACCAGCGCGGTGCCGAGGGGTAAGCTTGAGGTTTACCAGAGGCTTGAGAAGAAGATGCCTTTGGGCTGGGCAACCGACGAGAAGGGCCTGCCCACCGATGACCCCGGCCTCGCGCTCAAAAATTTGACCGAACGGCGAGGAGGTGGCCTCCTCCCCTTGGGAGGGGCAGGGGAAGAGATGGGAGGCCACAAGGGATACGGGCTTGCCCTGGCCGTGGACATATTCTGCGGGGTCCTCTCCGGAGCCGCTTACGCCGACTTAGTCTACCCGAGGGACGAGCAAGGTAAGCCTCTACCTTCCAACATAGGCCACTTCTTCGGAGCCATCCGCATAGATGCCTTCAGGCCAGTTGAAGAATTCAAAGCCGCTATGGATGACCTAATCCGGCGGCTCAAGGAATCGCCGAAGGCAGAAGGCCAGACCCGTATCTACATCCATGGTGAAAAGGAATTTGAGGCCGCCGAGCGCTTCGCCCGAGAAGGCATCCCGTTGGACAAAAAGGTGGTGGCAGACCTCAAAGCCATCGCCCAAGAGTTCGGTGTAGAATTCCCAGCCTGAAAGCTTACGGGGGGTAAGCAATGAAGAAATTCATCGTCCCCTGTTTGCTTCTGGCTTTAGTAGGCTATGGGCTCGTTTGGCAGGCTTATTCCTCACCTCCAAGGCAAAGCGAATTCTCCTACTTCGTTTTCCTCCCTCTTGTAGCTAAGAGCCAGCCTTGCCAGCCTATCCCTGGTGCTTCCTACGAAGTCATCCCGGTTCCAGCTCCCCATCCCTCTATCCCAGCCTCCCAGCATCCCGACCTGAACCTGGCCGTGAGGGGATACATTGTCAACCCTAATGCCTACCTCGGGCTTGTGGACTACGGCGGGGGTTCGGACTCGGCTGCTCCCCAGCTCTACGGCTTATTCAGCGATGAGCGGGTCCCGGAGTTTGTGAGGGGTTACAGGGTTTACGATTGGGATTGGGACAACAACCGCCGGGGTGAGCCCATAACCACTTGGGATGTCACACTCTTGGGGATGAAGACAACGCCCGGAGAGCTAATCTACTTACCATATTTTGGCCGTGACATCTATCAGGGAAGGTTCCATGCTCTTGTGCTATACGCCGAAGAGACCAGGCTCACCCTGGTTAACATGAGGAAAGACACGGTAGCTTATGGATATGCCCTGCACCTTGAAGACATATGCGTTGACCCGAACTTATTAGCCCTTTACCGGGAGTGGGATGCCAGGGGTAGGGATTACCTTCCGGCTCTGAGCAATAGGCAGCCCTTTGCCACAGCCAGCGGTAACGAAATAAAGGTGGCCGTAAGGGATACTGGCTCATTCATGGACCCCCGCTCCCGCAAGGACTGGTGGCAGGGCAAGTAAAAATACCTGCTTTTTACCAAACCGAGAGCCTCCCCCTCCCAGGGGTTTTGGGGGGATGTGCCTTTCCGACCTAACCCCCTGCCCCCTTCCCTGCGAGGGAATGGGGAAAATTTGGCGGGGTTTTCCCCTTTCCCGCCTCGGAGAGGGCAATACGCCGGCGACCCCTAAGCCCATGAGGGTGGGCAAAGGGGGGTCCAGGGGGGCGAAGCCCCCATGGCGGGAGGCTTGGGAGGTGTCCTCCACGAAACCGAAAGAAGGAGCGAGCAGCTAACTCCTGTCACCCAGCCACGAGTGGGGCCCAAAACCCTGGCGAACCCAAAGCCCACGGGGGTGGGCAAACGGGGGTCCAGGGGGCGCAAGCCCCCTGGCGGGGGCTGTGGGGGGTGTCCCCCCACAAAACCAAAAGAGGGGGCGAGTAGCCCACCTTAGCAACCTGCCCACGAGTGGGGCCCAAAACCCTGGCAAACCCTAAGCCCACGGGGGTGGGCAAAACGGGGGTCCAGGGGGGCGAAGCCCCCATGGCGGGGGGTTGTGGGGGGTGTCCCCCCACAAAACCAAAAGAGGGGGCGAGTAGCCCACCTTAGCAACCTGCCCACGAGTGGGGCCCAAAACCCTGGCAAACCCTAAGCCCACGGGGGTGGGCAAACCGGGGGTCCAGGGGGCGCAAGCCCCCTGGCGGGGGCTGTGGGGGTGTCCCCCACGAAACCGAAAGAAGGAGCGAGCAGCTAACTCCTGTCACCCAGCCACGAGTGGGACCCAGGACGCTGGCGAACCCTAAGCCAGCGAGGGTGGGAAAAGGGGGGCCAGGGGGGCGAAGCCCCCATGGCGGGGGG
>JAPWUT010000012.1 GCA_028275425.1 Anaerolineae bacterium
GAGGCCCTCCAGGCTCGCTACGTAACCATCGTTGGGGACGAAGACAAAGTAGGGAAGGATGCGGAAGAGCTTCTAATCCGCTCCGGCTGCAAAGTTGAGCGCCTTTCTTATGCTGATATCGCCTCTTTGAAAAAGCTTCTGGATGATATGGTTGCGAAGGGGCAACGTTTCCTATCCTTAGCTTAAGGAGGAGCCATGGCTATCCCGAGTCCGGCTTTTCACAAGCGTATCCATGAAGGCCTATCAAATGCTTTCCTCCAGGAGGCTTTGAGGCGGGCTACCAAAACAGCTGTAGCCAGTCGGGATAAAGCTTTCAGCATTTTGCCCGGCGCCGAAGAGGTGCGCGACCGCGCTCGTGCCATCCGTGCTCATACTATTGCCAACCTGGACCGTTATTTAGAGCTTTTTGCCCGTGAGGTGGAGCGGCGCGGGGGTAAAGTGTTTTGGGCTTCTACAGCCCAAGAGGCTTGCACGTACGTCGTAAACCTGGCCCGCGCTCGGGGCGTCTCCCTTATCGCCAAGAGCAAGTCCATGGTTAGCGAGGAGGTCGGCCTCAACCATGCGCTGGAAGCCGCTGGGATTAGGGTGGTGGAGACTGATTTGGGAGAGTTCATTATCCAGCTGGCTGGGGAACGCCCCTCCCACATCACTGCGCCGGCGATTCACAAACGGCGGGAGGATGTTTCGGAGCTCTTCCAGAAGCATCTGGGGATGCCCCCGACGTTGGAAATTCCGGTCATGACTGCCACGGCCCGCCAGGCCCTGCGCCAGATTTTCCTGGATGCCAACATGGGGATAAGCGGAGTAAACTTCGGCATCGCTGAGACAGGAACTCTGGTTCTGGTAACCAACGAGGGCAACGGCCGCATGGTGACTACGTTACCCCCCATTCACGTAGCTCTGATGGGCATTGAGCGGGTGGTCCCAACCTGGGAGGATACGGAAATTCTGTTGCGATTGATAGCGCGTAGCGCCAGTGGCCTGCCCCTCACCGCTTATGTTTCTTTCCTAACCGGGCCCCGCCGCCCCGAGGAGCCTGATGGGCCTGAGGAGCTTCACGTAGTGTTAGTAGATAACGGCCGCTCCCGCTGGTTGGGCACTCCGATGGAGGAAGCCCTGTATTGCATTCGCTGCGGAGCTTGCCTTAACGCTTGCCCAGTTTACCAAGCCATTGGCGGTCATGCCTATAACAGTGTCTACCCTGGACCGATTGGAGCGCTTGTGACTCCGATGCTGTGGGGTGAGGCAGGGATAGAGTTGGTTTACGCCAGCAGCTTATGTGGGGCTTGTCAGGAAATTTGCCCGGTGCGCATTTCCACCCCCGATTTATTGGTCCGTTGGCGGAAGGATAGCAGTCACCTTCTGCCGGCCTGGGAGCGAGCTGGGCTGTGGATTTATGCTTTGATTGCTCGCAACCCCAGGGTTTGGGAACTTTTGGGCCGCTTGGGGACGGGGCTCCTGCGTCGCTTGGGGCGCGATGGTTGGATGCGCCGCGGTATCGGTCCACTGCAAGCTTGGACCTCGGTGCGGGATCTCCCGCTCCCGCAGCGTCCGGCCTTTAGAGACTGGTGGAAATCACGGAACGGAGGTGCCCGATGAGAAACCCGGTGCTGGAGCGTGTTCGCGAGCGAGTTACCCATAAACCGGTATCGCTTGGCCCGGTCCCGCCTCTGCCGTTTGATGCGCCGCGAGGGAGTGCAGAAGCCGTTGAGAGGCTGTGGGCTGCGTGGGCGGAGCTTGGGATACAAGCGGTTCGCTGCCTCAATGAACTTGAGGCCTTCCAAGAGCTCGTTGCCCGGCTACGGGAGCGGAAAGTCCAGAATGTTCTGGTGGATTCCCGCACTGCCCGTGCATATCCCGGCCTGATAGAGGCCCTTGAGGGTGCGCAGCTGAGGGTGATTGGCAGCGTTCTTCCCCAGGAAGAGAGTGCGCGTTATGCCGAATTGAGGCGCTGGGCAACGGCTGAAGCCGGTGTGACCGATGTGGTGGCGGCTTTCGCCGATTCTGGGACGCTGTGGGTGGCTGGGGGCGCAGGAGGGATGCGTTGTGCGTCTTTGCTGCCCACATTGCACGTAGCCTTAGTCCGGCGGACTCAAGTATATCCGTGTATGGCCAATTGGCTGGCCGAGGCTCGGGCCTCAGGAGAGCTACAGAAGTGGGTTGAGGAAAGCAGTAGCATAATCGCCATTACCGGGCCAAGCCGGACCACAGATATTGAGAAGACGCTGGTCTTGGGAGTGCACGGGCCACGGGAGGTTATAGCAATTTTAATTGAGGAGGCTCAATGATGAAGGTCCAGCTCTTCGCCACCTGCCTTGTAGATTGGTTTCGGCCTGAGATTGGGATTGCGACGGTCCAGCTTCTGGAACGGGCCGGAGTTAAAGTAATCTTCCCGGAAGCCCAGACCTGCTGCGGTCAGATTGCATTTAACGTAGGGCGCTGGAGAGAAGCGCTGACGATAGCCGAACAGTGGGTGCGGACTTTCTCCCCTGAGTTCCCGGTGGTTTCCCCCTCCGGCTCGTGTGTGGCAATGGTTCGGCACAACTATCGGATGCTCTTTGAAGGGCATCCTCTTTACTCACGCTGGGAGGAGTTGGCTGCCCGCACGTATGAGCTCAGCCAATTCTTGGTAGACGTTTTGGGGATTGAAGACCTCGGGATCAGGCGCAATGGGGTGGTGACTTGTCATCTTTCGTGTCACACCCAGCGGATGCTGGGGGTAGGCAAAGCACCGGAACGCCTGATACAAGCTACCGGGGCCGAATATCGCCCGCTACCGGAGGCAAACGTCTGCTGCGGATTTGGCGGCCTCTTCTCTTTGCATTTTCCCGAAATTTCGGGGGCGATGCTGGCGCGGAAGATTCAGGCCATCCAATCCACTGGCGCGGAAATAGTCCTGGCGCCCGACTGGAGCTGCCTTATGCACATCGGTGGTGGGCTGCACCGCATGGGCCTACCGATCCGTGCTGTTCACTTGGCTGAGTGGCTGGTGGAAGGAGAGTAACTTAAGTTATGGGCAAAACCGTAGCTTTTTTGCTCATTTTGGCCTTCTTAGCAACAGGATGCGCTGGGGTTTCCGAGGCTAAACCCAGTTTTGTAGAGGCCTCCGGGACAATTGAAGCCACTGAGGTAAAGGTAGCCTCGGAAATAGGTGGGAGGGTGCTGGAGGTAGCGGTAAAAGAGGGGGATGAAGTAAACGCTGGAGCTATCCTCATCCGTCTGGACGATTCTGAGGCGAGGCAGAAGGTAGCGGAGGCGGAGGCAGCTCTTAAGGAAGCCAAGGCCAACCTTGAGAAAGCGGAGAAAGGAGCTACCCCTGAGGAACTCCGTTTAGCCGAAGCCTCCTTCGGCCAGGCTTTAGCCCGCAGGGATGCTGCCAAGTTGGCTTGGGATGATGCTCTGGCTTCTCTCAAAGCCCTCCAGGAGCTGGAAATGGAGATAGAGAAGGCCAGAGCTGAACTTGTAGCCGCGGAAGGCGAGATTCAGAAAGCTGAAGTCCAGCTCCGCTTAGCTCAGATAATGCGTGACCGCTACCAGGGCGATGGTTCGGCCCAGGGGAAAACCCTTTACACCTCCTATTCACACCAAGCTGAGGCAGCGGAATGGGCTTTAGAGGCAGCTAAGGCTAAGAAAGAGGCTGCCGAGCAAGCTCTGAAGGATTTGGGAAGCAAGAAATCCAACCCTTACGCTTACCTTCTCAAAGCTTACCAAGCTGAAGGGGAATATCGGCAGGCGGAGGCTTACTTACTGATAGCTCAGGCTGAGCTGGACAAAGTCAAATCAGGGGCGAGACCGGAGGAGATAGAGCTTGCTCGTGCCGCTCTGGAGCAAGCTGAGGCCGCTTTGGAGATGGCCCGTTACTCCTTGACCAAGCACACCATATATGCTCCCATCTCCGGCTTTGTATCCGAATGTTCGGTGAAGGTTGGAGAGAGCATCCAACCGGGTAAACCCCTTGTCACCATTGCCTCATTGGAGGAGGTAGAGCTTACCCTCTACATACCTCTTTCCAAGCTGGGATTTGTGCACCTGGGCCAAGAAGTGGAAGTTCGGGTTGATGCATACCCAGGGGAAGTCTTTAAAGGCAAAATCGTCTACATCTCCCCTGAGGCCGAATTCATCCCTCGCTCGGTCCAGACCAAGGAGGAGAGGGTAACCCAAGTATTTGCCCTGCGGGTTAAACTTCCCAACCCTGAGCACAAACTCAAGCCCGGAATGTATGTGGATGCGATTATCCGGAAGTGAGAAGCTTTGCCTCCCTTTGCGCCTTTGGCCTTCTTTGCTTATAATATTAGCCACATTTCGTGCGAGGTGAGAGCAGGTGTTTGAAAGCCTGACCCGCAAGTTGCAGGAGGTATTCCAAAAGCTTGCCCGGAAGGGGTACCTCACCGAGGCGGATGTGGATTCCGCCCTGAGGGAGGTGCGCCTTGCCCTGCTTGAAGCCGATGTCCACTACCAAGTAGTTAAGGATTTCTTGGCCAGGGTCAGGGAGAGGGCGGTGGGGGCTGAGGTTATGAAGAGCCTCACCCCGGCTCAGCAGGTGGTAAAAATTGTCTATGAAGAGCTCATAAAAGTTCTGGGGGAGGGCGAAAAGCTGAACTTGGCGGGGAAGCCCCCTCATGTCATAATGCTGGTAGGACTTCAGGGCTCTGGTAAGACTACCACGGCGGCCAAGCTTGCTTTGAAGCTCCGCAAGGAGGGCCATACTCCCCTTTTGGTCGCAGCCGATACAAGGCGGCCTGCGGCTGTAATCCAGTTGGAGGTTCTTGGGCGCCAGCTTGATATCCCAGTTTACAAGGGAGAGCCTTCGCTCCCATCGCCCCAGATATGCGTCAACGCTTTGAACAAAGCCCGGGCCGACTACAATACCGTGGTAATCTTGGATACGGCGGGTCGCCTTCACATAGATGATGAGCTGATGAGGGAGCTTGAGGAGGTAAAGAGGGCCACTTCCCCGGCAGAAACTCTTTTAGTGGCCGACGCTATGACTGGCCAGGATGCGGTAAGGGTAGCTCAGGAATTCCATAAGCGTCTTGGCCTTACAGGCCTTATCCTTACCAAGCTTGATGGCGATGCGCGTGGTGGTGCGGCCATATCCATGCGGGCGGTAACTGGGGTACCGATAAAATTCGTTGGGGTTGGAGAGAAGCCCCAGGCTTTGGAGGAGTTCCACCCAGATAGGCTCGCCTCCCGAATCCTCGGAATGGGCGACGTCCTTACCTTGATTGAGAAAGCACAGGAGGTGATGGACCAGGAGAAGGCCCTTAAGGCCAGCGAGAAGATGCTAAGAGGCGAGTTCACCTTGGAAGATTTCCTGGTCCAGATAAAGGAGCTCAAGAAGCTTGGCCCCATAAGCCAGCTTTTAGAGCTCATACCTGGTTTCTCAAGCTTGGCCAGGGAAATCCCTCTTGAGCTAACGGATCGCCAGCTCAAGCGGGTAGAGGCTATAATAAATTCCATGACTCCGGAGGAGCGTCGGCATCCGGAAATAATAAATGCCAGCCGCAAACGGAGGATAGCTAAGGGGTCAGGCACTACCGTCCAAGAGGTCAATGAACTTCTGGTTCAATTCCGCCAGGTTCAGAAAATGATGAAAGAGGTGCAGAGAGGCCGGCTTCCCGGTTTCCTCCGATTCCTATCATGAGGAGGTGAGACTTTGGTCAAGATAAGGCTTAGAAGGATGGGGATGAAGAAGCAGCCGAGTTACAGAATCGTGGTCTGCGATTCTAAGGCGCCGAGGGATGGGAAATACATTGAGAGCATAGGTTTCTACAACCCTCGCACTGAGCCGGATACCATCCAGATAGATGAAGAGAGGGCATTGTACTGGCTTGGGGTAGGAGCCCAGCCTACGGAGGCAGTCCTCCGGTTGTTTGAGAAGGTTGGGATAATGGAAAAATTTGCCAAAACCCGTGCGTAAAATGAACCTATCGGTCCCGGGTGGGGTAAAAATCATCACATCTGTCAGGAGGGGGTTCTACTATGGCAGCGGAAACCATCTCCATGCGTGAGCTTGTAGAGTACATCGCCAAGGCCTTGGTTGACGACCCTTCTAAGGTCCGAGTTGAAGAGGTCTCTGGCCCTAACTCTACAATTCTTGAACTCCACGTAGCCCCCGAGGATGTGGGGCGGATAATCGGCCGCAACGGGAGAATCATAAACTCCATGCGCACCCTCTTGAGGGTCATGGCCGTCCGGCAAGGTAAGAGGGTTGTGCTTGAGTTAGTTTAACCTGATTCCAACTTTCAACGCAGCCTCATCCGGACTCCTACCTCCAGCCTCCTTCTGGCAAGTCCGGATGCAGGAGTTGATTTAATTCCATGAGGAAGAAGTTAAAATCTCCCCGCCCGGGCCGAAAGGTTCAATTTAAAGAGGGTTACCCTAAGTTTGTAGCCATAGGGAAAATTTTAGAGCCTTGGGGGGATAAGGGCGAGGTCAAGGTAGAAATCCTCACAGATTTCCCGGAGCGTTTTAATTCCCTGGAAAGGGTCTATATAGGCCAGACCGCCCGCCCCCTCAAGGTTGAAAAGTCACGCGTTTTGGAAGATTATGCGGTTCTGAAGTTAGAGGGATACGATAACCGCACGGCGGCTTCTGCTCTAAGAGGTCAGCTCCTCCAAATCCCCTTGGAAGAATTGATGCCCCTTGCCGAGGGAGAGTATTACGAGTTTGAGATTATAGGGCTTGAGGTTTGGACCGAAGACGGCCTCTACCTTGGCCGGGTCAAAGAGGTGATTTACACTGGAGCCAACGATGTTTACGTTGCAGACGGGCCTAAAGGGGAGGTGCTGATACCGGCTTTGGAAGACGTGGTCCTGAAGATAGACCTTGGCGAAGGGAAGATGCTGGTGAGGCTTCCAGAAGGCCTCTTGTAATTTCCGATGGCGTAAGACTTGATGAAGAAGATTGAGCTTACGGCTGAAGTAAGAGGGGTAAGGCTTGACAAATTCCTGGCGGAGAAGCTTAGCGAGCTATCCCGTTCCACAATCCAGCAGCTCATCCGAGAGGGCTTCGTCCTTGTGGAGGGTGCCCTCACTAAACCCGGCTACAAGCTTAAGGGTGGAGAGCGCATCTCTGTAACCATCCCTCCACCGCCACCTCTGGAACCGGAGCCTTTTCCGATTCCGCTTGATGTCGTATACGAGGACCAGTGGCTCATAGTCATAAACAAGCCGGCCAATTTAGTAGTTCACCCTGCTCCTGGGCATCAAGCCGATACTCTTGTCAATGCCGTATTGGCTCACTGGCCGGAGCTTAGAGGGTTGGGGGATAAAACCAGGCTGGGGATAGTGCACAGGCTGGATAAGGATACATCGGGCTTGATAGTTGTGGCCAAGGATGAGAAGACGAAGGTTGAGCTCCAGAAGCAATTCAAGGAGAGGGGGGTCCGCAAAGTCTACTTGGCTTTGGTGAAAGGGGAATTGAAGCCGGCGAGGGGGAGGATAGAGGCCCCAATTGGTCGGGACCCGCGGCATCGCAAGAAGATGGCCGTAGTGGCTGGCGGGCGGGAAGCCGTCACCGATTACAAGGTCTTGGAATATTTGCCTGGTTACACCTACGTGGAAGTATATCCTTTGACTGGGCGCACTCACCAGATAAGGGTGCATTTTTCCCACAAAGGTCACCCAATCGCTGGGGATAAAGTTTATGGCCGTGGCCCACACATCCCAGGCCTAATGCGCCCTTTCCTCCATGCCTATTCCCTTACCTTCAAGCACCCGGTTAGCGGGGAAGAAGTCACCTTCAAAGCCCCATTGCCTCCGGAATTAGAGAGAATCCTTGAGGGCCTCCGTCAAGGTCGGCTTTAGCCGGATGCATCCCAGCTTTTAAAGCCGATTTAAACTGGGGGGTCCAAAGGGGTTTTGTCTTCTTAGCGGGGGTGGCCACAAACCAAAATTAGGGGGTGAGTAGCCACCCCCTGCAACCATACCCCGGGTGGGACCCAAAACGCTGGCGAGCCCAAAAGCCCACGAGGGTGGGCAAACGGGGGTCCGGTAGGCGAAGCCCCCATGGCAAGGAGTATGGGGGGTGTGCCCTGTTCACGCCGGCTGAAGTCAGCCTCTTTGAAAAAAGGTCGGCCTTCGCCAAGTACGGGCGTAGCGTCGCTACGCCCCTACATTAAACCGGGGGTGGAGGGGGCGCAGCCCCCTCCCAGGGGGTTTGGGGGATGTGCCCCCAAAATTTCAAAGAAGGGGAAAATAGCTAACTCTTGTCATCACGCCACGAGTGGGACCCGAAACGCTGGCGAACCCTAAGCCAACGGGGGTGGGCAAATGGGGGTCCAGGGGGCGTAGGGGGTGTCCCCCCACAAATTCAAAAGAGGGAGCGAGCTGCCCGCATTAGTAACCTTGCCACGAGTGGGACCCAAAACCCTGGCAAACCCAAAGCCAACGGGGGTGGGGAAACTTGGGGTACACATGCCCCCAATCCCCTTTGCCCATAAAAGGGCCACCGTAAGATGCCGTTTGACGTCTCTGAGATAAAATGCTACAATGAAAGCAAAGGAGGAGATTGTGAGAAAGGTCTTTGCCTTTTTGGTGCTCTTGGCTTTAACAGCGTGCGCAAGCCCAACCCCATCGGGAGGGATAAGCCCGGAAGGACATTATTACCTGGGCCCTAAGAACGCCAAAGTCCTCATTGAGGAATACACCGACTTCCAATGACCATACTGCGCACTTCACGTCCGTGAGACGTTCCCGATGCTTAAAAGCGAATACATAGACAAAGGGCTTGTGCGCTATCAATTCATAAGCATGCCTTTGCGCAGCATCCATCCGGCTGCCCAAAAGGCAGCAGAAGCTGCCTTCTGCGCCGGAAAACAGGGGAAATTCTGGGAAATGCACGATTTGCTCTTTGAAAAACAGAGTGAATGGGCAGCGCAAATATCCCCCTTAAAAGCCTTTGAAGGTTATGCCGGCCAGATAGGCTTAAACGTGGAAAAATTCCGGACTTGCCTTCAGACAGGAGAAACTGCTCTCCAAGTCCAGAACGACTTGGCCGAAGCAGCCAAAAGGGGAGTTGTCGCTACCCCGACCTTCTTCATAAACGGGAAGAAGCTGGAAGGGGCGTATCCATACCAGGTTTTCAAAGCCCTCATAGAGGAAGAATTGCAGAAATGATGGGTTTGGTTTAAACTTAAATAGGAGGGTTAGAAGGGATGAGTCAGTTCAGCCGAGAGAAAGCGCTGGAAACGGCAATAGCCACGATAAAAAAGCGGTTCGGGGATGGGGCTATAATGCGCCTTGGGGATGTCCCCAAGCGAGATATCGCCGTAATCCCAACAGGTTCCCTGGCCTTGGACATAGCCCTCGGAGTAGGAGGAATACCAAGGGGTAGGATAACCGAAATCTTCGGCCCTGAGGCTTCAGGTAAAACAACCCTTGCCCAGCACATAATAGCTGAAGCCCAAAAATTGGGGGGGACGGCCGCTTTTATAGACGTTGAGCACGCCCTTGACCCCAATTACGCCCGGAAGTGTGGGGTGGATGTGGAGAACCTTTTGGTAGCTCAGCCTGATACCGGGGAACAGGCTTTGGAAATAACCGAGGCTTTGGTGAGGAGCGGAGCGGTAGACGTAGTGGTCATTGACTCGGTGGCAGCCTTAGTCCCAAGGGCAGAAATTGAGGGGGAAATGGGCGATGCCCACGTCGGCTTGCAAGCTCGCCTCATGAGCCAAGCCCTCCGCAAGCTTGTGGGGGCCATCCACCAATCCCAAACCGCCTTGGTCTTCACCAACCAGCTCCGCCAAAAGATAGGGGTTGTGTTCGGAAGCCCTGAAACCACTACCGGAGGGATGGCCCTACGCTTCTACGCTTCCATAAGGCTTGACCTCAGGAAGCTTGAGAGCATAAAGAGGGGTGGGGATATAATAGGCAACAGAACCAGGGCTACGGTCAAGAAAAACAAGGTAGCCCCGCCCTTCAAAGAGGCCGAATTTGACATCCTCTACGATGAGGGAATCTCCAAGGAAGGAGATATCCTGGACTTGGGCGTGGCCTACGGGATAATTGAGAAGAAGGGGACCTTTTACTCCTACAGGGACATAAACCTTGGCCAGGGCAGAGAGAACGCCCGCCAATTCCTGAAGGAAAACCCTGACCTGAGGGATACTCTGGAAGCACTCATAAGGGAGGCGGCGGGCCTTCCTCCCAAAGAGGCCCTTTTCCGCCTCAACACTTAAGCACCACTGCAGTCGGAAACAACCCCACCCCTTAAACTAACCGGGGGTGGGTTGAACGGAAAAGCCCCATACCCTTGTGAACCCGCCCGTAGGGGAGGGGGTGTTTTGTAATCTCAACCGGCTGCAGTGGTAAGGGCAGCCGGTTCAATTTTTATCAAGGGAGGAAAATTTGCCGGGATTTATAGCCCGGATTAAACCTTGCGGCCCTGAGGGGAAAAAAGTAGCCATAACCATAGAAGGCTTCCCGTCCTTAATCCTGCCTCGCACTGAGGCTGAAGGCCTTCGGGAAGGCCAAGTCCTTTCCGAAGAGCAGATACGCGAGCTCTGGGAAAGGGCCGAATTATCCAAAGCCTGGGAAGCTTCCCTCCGCCTCCTCAAGTTTAGGCCGAGGAGCGAACAGGAAATCAGGGCCAGGCTTCGCCGCAAGTTCCCCCCAGAGATTGTGGAAAAAACCATAATCTCCCTCCGGGAAAAGGGCTTGGTTGATGACCGACTATTCGCCCGCTATTGGGTGGAAAGCCGCAGGGAATTCAAACCCTCCGGCTTCAAAAAGCTCCGCTACGAATTGCGCTCAAAGGGGATATCGCCAGAAATCATAAGGGAAGTTCTGGGCAACCTGGACTTCGCCGAAGAAGCCTACAAAGCGGCCTTGAAAAAGGCACAACGCTGGCAAAGCCTGGACGAATTTTCTTTCAAAAAGAAAATGGCCGATTTCCTCGCCCGACAGGGCTTCTCGTTTGAAATCATTGAAGAAGTGGTGCCAAAGGTGTGGAGAGAAATCCAGCGGGAGGAGTGAGAGATGGGGCTAATCGTAATAGTTGCTTTGCTTGTAGCAGCACTGGCTTTTGTGGCCGGCTATGGCCTCAGGCTTTACCAGGAAAGAAAAACCATAAAATCTGCCCAGGAGCAAGCCGATAAAATCCTGAAGGAAGCTCAGAAAGAAGCTAAAGAAATGCTCCTGGCGGCCAAAGATGAAGCGCTGAAAGTCAAAGCACAGGTAGATGAAGAACTGAAGCGGCAGAGGGCCTACCTCCAAAACCAGGAAGAAAGGCTGCAACGCCGCCAGGAATTCCTGGACCGCAAAGCTGAAAGCTTGGACAAGAGGGAGAAGCACTTAGCCCAGCTTCAGGCCGAAATACAAACCCTCCATGAGGAAGCACGCCGCCTTAAGGAAAAAGCCGAAGAAGAACTTAACCGCATAGCAGGCTTGACCCCGGAACAAGCCAAGGAAATACTCCTGGAAAGGGTTCGGGAGGAAGCACGCCAGGAAATGGCCAAAGTCATCCGTGAGGAGGAAGCGAGGGCCAAGGCCGAGGCCGAGCGCCGAGCAAGGGAAATCATCGCCGAAGCCATGCAGAGAGTCGGAACAGAAGAAATCGTTGAGCTTGCCACGGTCACAATCCCCCTGCCAAACGATGAAATGAAGGGCCGGATAATCGGCCGAGGGGGAAGGAACATAAGGACTATTGAGAACGTCCTGGGGGTTGACTTAGTGGTGGACGATACCCCCGAAACTATCACCATATCCTGCTTTGACCCCCTCCGGAGAGAGATTGCCCGGTTGGCTCTGGAAAAATTGATAACGGATGGGCGAATTCAGCCGGCAAGGATTGAGCAAGCCGCGGAGCAAGCCCGAAAAGAAGTGGAAAACATCATAAGGGAGGAAGGGGAAAAAGCCCTTTATAAGCTTGGCCTCCCAGGGCTACCGGAGGAACTTGTGGCCCTACTGGGCCGGCTTAAATTCCGCACCAGCTACGGCCAAAACGTCCTTTACCACTCCATAGAGACTGCCCGGCTGGCCGGGATAATGGCTGCAGAGCTCAAAGCCGATGTAAAAGTAGCCAAGCTCGGCGGCCTACTCCACGATATCGGCAAAGCAGTGGACCAGACGGTAGAAGGGCCTCACGCTGCCATAGGGGCCGAGATAGCGCGAAGGAACGGCTTGCCTGAAATAGTGGTAAACTGCATCGCCGCCCACCACGGCGAAGTGGAACCCCAATCGGTAGAGGCTATCCTGGTAGAATTGGCCGATGCCCTATCCGGAGGAAGGCCAGGAGCTCGGCGGGAGAGCTTGGAAAGCTACATAAAACGCATTGAAAGCCTGGAAGCAATCGCCTCCTCTTTCCCAGGAGTAGCCCAAGCCTTCGCCATCCAAGCCGGCCGGGAAATAAGGGTCATAGTTAAACCGGAAGAAGTGGACGATCTGGCCATAATCCAGCTTTCCAGGGAAATCGCCCGCAAAGTTGAGGAAAACTTGGAATACCCCGGCCAAATAAAAGTGACAGTCATCAGGGAGATAAGGGCTGTGGATTATGCCCGATGATAAAAAGGCTTGAGCTTACTAACTTCCGCAACTATATATCCCTGTCCCTGGACCTCCCTCCCGGCCTAATCATCCTCCAGGGGGATAACGCCCAAGGGAAGACGAACTTCCTGGAAGCAATTTACCTCTTGGCTACAACTCGCTCCCCCTTTTCCAAAACCGACCAGGAATTTGTCAATTGGCTTGCTCAGGATAGCCCCCTCCCTTTTGCTAAAATCGCCGGGGTGATAGAAGGCCAAGATGGGAGCACGCGCATTGAACTGGTCATAGCCGGAGAACCCAGCCCTTCAGGAGTCCGGTACCGCAAGAAAGCCTTCATCAACGGTGTACCAAAAAGGCTCATAGATATCCTGGGCCGCCTCTGTTGCGTCCTCTTCTCCCCCTCCGACATAGAGATTGTCTCAGGCCCGCCGGAGGGACGAAGGCGCTTCCTGGATATAGCCTTATGTCAGGTTGATTCAAAGTATTGCCAGGCCCTGGCTCTATACAACAAAGTGGTGGAAAGGCGAAACCACCTCCTCAAAAGGGCTCAAGAGGAAGGGTTCAACGAGGAAGAATTCCTATTCTGGGACGAAAGCCTTGTGAAGTATGGGAGCATTGTAACCAAAACTCGGTGGGAAGCGCTGGGGACCATGGCTCCGGAGGTGAGGAAGACCCACATGGCCTTGACCGAAGCGGAGGAAAGCCTCCAAGTCCTCTACATCTGCTCGGCTTTGGGGGAGGTGATTTCTGACCCTGGCCTCGCCAATCCCCCATCTCTGGAGGAGATAGAAAAGGCCATGGCCCAGAGGCTGGCACAAGCAAGAAATAAAGACTTAGACCAAGGGGTCACCACCATCGGCCCGCACAGGGACGATGTGCGCTTCCTCCTAAACGGCAGGGATATTTCAGCCTACGGCTCCAGGGGGCAACAGCGTTCGGCCGCCTTTTCCCTGCGCCTGGCCGAAATGACCTTCATTGAAAAGGCAAGCGGGGAAAGCCCTTTGCTCCTGCTGGATGAAGTCCTTTCGGAATTAGACCAGAAAAGGAGGGAACGGCTTACGGAGATTGTATCTCAAGCCCCTCAAGCCATCATCACTACTTTGGAATGGGGAGGTTTCCGGAAAGAGTTCTTGGCAAAAGCCCACCTTTTCACTGTGACCCAGGGGAATGTAAGGGCGGTTTCCCTTTCTTCAATCCCAACGGCCGCTTAGCAGGGATTCCTGGCCGCCTCGGGTAAAGCGGAGGGGTTGGAGATTCCTTGGCTATCAAAAGCAGGTAGCGGGAACCCCCAAGAGCAGAGGCTTGCACTTGATGCAATCTCAGCACCTTCCCCCCGAGGGCAGAGATAGCCTCCGAAGAAATTTCCAGCTCTTGGAAGATTTTAGGGCCCTTGTAGGCCACGACGTAACCCCCGACCCGGCAGAAGGGGATAAGGTACTCCGCTAAGACCGGGAACTCTGCCAGCGCCCTGGCCAATACCCAATCGTATTGCTCGCGGTGCTCCCCTCTGCGAGCCACCTCCTCCGCCCTGCCCCAGATTACCTCCACTCCCCTGAGCCCAAGAGCGCCGATAAGATGCTCAAGGAACTGGACCTTTTTCCGGGAAGAATCCACAAGCGTAAGGCTAACTTGGGGGTTAACAATCTTTATCGGGACCCCAGGGAAGCCCCCGCCAGTCCCTACATCTACAATCCTCAATTCCCGACCCGAAGAGATTGCCTCCCTGAACTCAGCAAGCTCGTAAATGGATAGGGAGTCCAGAAAGTGCTTAATCTGGACCTCCTCAGGAGAAATGAGGGCGGTAAGGTTAGCCCTGCGGTTCCAACGCCTAAGTTCCCGGTAATAGATTTCAAAAGCCTGAAGCTTATCGGGGCTAAGCTCCAGACCAAACTCTTTAACGCCGAGGGCAAGTAGGTTCATCCTCTCTCCTGGCCTTGGGAAGGCGCTTCTCCTGAAGGACGGAGCTTATCCTGGCGCCGAGTTCGTGGACATCACTTACCAGTAGGACTAAGGCTCTCTTTTCGGGCACAAAAAGGTACTTGCCGAAAAGCAGCCTCAAGCTGGCATAATCATAGGGAAACTCCCGCACCTTGAGGACCAGCACCGGTTCAAACCAGAAAGGCTGCAGGAAAATACGCTGGGACCAGTTCTGGTGTATAGGCTCAAAGTATTTGCCGAAAACCCCATAGGAAGCTTCCTCAATGTCATCGTAATGGACGGAGATTTCCCCGAAGAGGCTCTTTACCTCAAGCCCGTTGTCCGTAAGCTGTGCATAGCTTGAGCGGGCCATCAGGGAAACAAAAGCGGCCAAGGAGAAGGAGGCAATGGCAATCAGAACCCAAGGCCATCGGGGCATGGTGAGGATGGAGGAAGGAAAGAGGCTAATGGCAAAGGAGATGGCGAAAAGCAAGGCTGCTTGCCCAAAGGTTATCTCCCGCAGCCTCTTGTAGGTAAGAAGGGCATACTTTTTCATCGCGCCCTCTCCAGGCGGAAATCGCAAAGCTCGTTTAAGATGCAGACCTGGCATTTGGGATTGCGGGGGCTGCAAACCTTTCGGCCGTGTTCAATCATGTTGAGGTGGAAGGAATAATAGTAATCGGGAGGTATGAGTTTTTCCAGGATTTCATGCGCCTTCTCCCGAGTTGACTTTGCGGGGATTAAGCCCAACCGCTTGGAAACTCGGAAGATGTGAGTATCCACCGGAAAAGCCAGCATCCCCAGTCCGAACAGCAAGATTATAGCCGCAGTCTTTGGCCCGATGCCATCCATAGCCATAAGCCACTTCCTGGCCTCATCCACCCCCATGCTCCGGAGGAAAGACAGGTCAAGGCGGCCCCTCTCTTCCGTTATGCGCCTCAATGCCCCTTGTATCCTGAGGGCTTTCTGCCGAGATAGGCCCGATACCCTTATGGCCTCTTCTACTTCCTCCACGGGGGCATCCCTAACCTCTTCCCAAGAGCGGAAGCGAGCCCTGAGTCGCTCAAAGGCTCGGTCCCGGAGGGCATCGTTGGTGTTCTGGCTAAGGATGGCAGAAACAAGAAGCGCTATGGGGTCACGGCCCCCAGGCTTCCCCTTGTCACCGTATTGGGCCAAGAGCCTCCGGTGGACTTCTAAGACTTTTCCCTCCATTTCTCTTCCATGACCTCTTTAGCTTCCCTAAAAGCCAGCTCTATACGGGGATACAATAGCCACACAAGCGCAACTCCGAAAAGGGAGCCGCTGAAAACCCTCCCCGGGGGGGTGCTTTCCCTCAGCCCGAAAAGTTGGGTTAAGCCATCAACAGCCAGCGGGATGCATAGGATGAGGAAAGCTTTGAAAGATAGGGGCTCAAGCTTGCCCCGCACTAAGGAAAAAGCGATGCCGGCAAGCAGGATGGAAAAGTAAATGGCGAGATCACGCTGGCATATAGCAATCTTATAGCCCAATTCCTCATTGCCGACGAAGGCCTTTCGCTTGAAGATATTATCAGCATCAGGCCCCATGGCCTTTCTTATCTCTTCCAAGGAGTAGTAAAGCTTGGGGCCGATGAAGAATGAGCGCTCCGGGAGCTGGTGGCAGGTTAGGCTATAGAGCGAGTAAATAGCCTTAGCCGGCCCTGTAATTCCGAAGCTCATGAGCATGGGGGCCAATACCGTAGGCAAGAGAAATAGAGCCACCGCAACATTTACAAAAAGCAGCCAATGCTTTATAGCCTGATAAGCCAACCATTCAGCCAATCTGTCCAATTAAATTCCTCCCAGCAACCTAAGTGTATCGGTGAAAAGCAGGAAGCCCAAGATTATGAGGAAAGCCCCGCTGGCCCAGGAGATATATTTGCCGTAGCGGCTGGCCCGGCTAAGCCATGGGCTTAAGGGGGCAAAAGCGGCACCAACAGCCAGGAAGGGTAATCCAAGCCCAAGGGAATAAGCGGCCAAGAGCATAGCCCCCTTCCAAGCCGTGGCCGAATTCCCAGCCATAAGCAATATCGCCGCCAGGATAGGCCCCACGCATGGGGTCCAGCCTGCGGAGAAGACCACCCCGGCCAAGAAAGAAGCTCCGTATCCAGCCCCTGGCCCCGGATTGAACGGCAACCTCTTTTCCTGATAGAGGGCGGGGATTTTCAACAGCCCCAGGATGTGGAGGCCGAAGAGGACAATCAGAATCCCTCCGACCTTTTGGATGATTGGCATTGCTCCTGCCAGCCACTGGCCCAAAGCCCCAGCCGAAGCTCCCATAAGGGTGAACGCCGAAGAGAACCCCAGGACTAAGAAGAGCGAGTGAAGGAAGACTTTTCTCCTGTTGCCCCTTTCCTCCAGGGAAATTCCGCTTAAGTAGCCTATAAACGCCGGGATTATCGGCAGGATGCAGGGGGAAAGGAAGGAAAGGACCCCAGCCCCCAAGGCTATGATTAGGTTGATTTTTCCTGGCTCCATCTTCATTCCTCCAAGACGTATTCAAAGGTGAGCACCGAGATGGTTGTAAAAATTATATCAAAAACCACCATAAGCCTTATCCAGCTTGATGCCTCGGAGAGGGGGGAATTGTCCAGGACTATTCCGGTGGCTTTTACGGCCGCAATAGTTACAGGGATGGAGACAGAGAAGAGGAGGAGCGGGAGCATGACTTCCCTGGCTCTGGTATTGACGGCCATGGCTGCAAACAGGGTTCCGACACCGGCAAAGCCCAATGTTCCCAAGGCAAGGACGAGGAAAAGAGCCGGCCGGAAGAGGTTAACGTTGAAGAGGGCGGAGAAGATGGGCAACGTTATTATTTCCACGAAGGCCATGAAGGTTAAATTGCCAAGCCATTTGCCCAAGAAGAGGGCGCTTCTATCCACTGGGGCCAAGAGTAGGCCTTCAAGGCAACCTTTGTCTTTTTCCAAGATGAAGGAGCGATTGAGCCCGAGGACTCCAGCGAAAGCGAAGGCTACCCATAGTGCTCCCGGTGCCACTTTGGTCACATCTTCTACTCTGAGTTCAAAGGCGAAGTTGAAGATTAGGGTTACGAGCACGACGAATGCGAACATGGAGCTAAAGATTTCTCTGCTCCGCCATTCGGTCAATAGGTCCTTTTTAAGGATTACGCAGACGCTTTTCCAATAGCTCATCTTTCACCCCTGGGACACATCTTTAATTTTTGCCCGCCCCCGTTAGCTCTGGGTTTGCCAGCGTTCTGGGCCCCACTCGTGGCGAGGTTGCAAGGGGTTGGCTACTCGTCCCTTTTTAAAGTTTTGTGGGGGCACATCCCCCATACCCCCTGCCAAGGGACTTCGCCCCCTGGACCACCCTTTGCCCACCCCCGTTGGCTTAGGGTTCGCCTGCGTTTTGGGTCCCACTCGTGGCAGGGTTGCAAGGGTTGGCTACTCGCCCCCTTTTAAGGTTTTGTGGGGGCACATCCCCCATACCCCCTGCCAAGGGGCTTCGCCCCCTGGACCACCCTTTGCCCACCCCCGTTGGCTTAGGGTTCGCCTGCGTTTTGGGTCCCACTCGTGGCGAGATTGCTAATGTGGGCTGCTCGTTCCCTCTTTTGAATTTGTGGGGGGACACCCCCCATACCCCCGC
>JAPWUT010000149.1 GCA_028275425.1 Anaerolineae bacterium
TGTCTCAGAACGGGAACCTTTCCCAGGCTATCCATGATGTGGGCTGGGGGATGTTCCGGCGGATGTTGGAGTATAAGTGCCAGTGGTATGGGGCAAGGCTAATTGTAGTGCCGCAGGACTTTCCTTCCACGAAGACTTGTTCCAACTGTGGGGAGATTGGTCCTCCGCTTCCTCTCTCTCAGAGGGTTTTCCGTTGTGGGGCGTGTGGGCTGGAGATAGACCGGGATTGGAATGCGGCGCTTAACCTTTGGCAATACGGGCTGGCCACCCTCAACGGCCCTACCGGGAGTTCCCCGGGAAGTAACGCCTGTGGAGAGGGGAAGTGCCCCTCGTTGAAGCAGGAAGCAGCCGGTCATCTGTTTTGCCCCAAGGGGTGAAATAAATGACTATGAGTTGCAGAACGGTTTGTCAATCCCCAAGGGAAGCGCAAAGCGCCCGAAGCATCTCCCACGAGGGTTGGGGGCGGAGCGCCGCTTCGCTGCTCGCAATGGCATTGTGGTGTAACTTTTCTCTTTCTCCAAGCGTATACCTTTATGGGGAAAGCTTCATGGAGGAAGACCTCAGCCCGGCTATCCGGAAGGTCCTTTCGGGGGAGATTGAGGCTTTTTCCGAGATTGTAGAAGCGTGCCAAGGCGCTGTCTACAACTTAGCTTTCCGCCTGCTTGGGGACCCGGCTGAGGCTGAGGACATAGCCCAGGAGGCTTTCCTGCGGGCCTTTAAAAATCTGAGCTTCTATGATTCCAAAAGGCCCTTTCTGCGTTGGCTTTTGGCCATAACTTACAACCTTTCCATGGATTACCTGCGCCGGCGCTCAAGGGAAATCAGAGCCGTGAAGGCTTTCTCAGCCTTGGCCGATAGGCAAAACCGGAACTCTGAGCCTTCAGCTATGGAAGTGCAAGAGTTGCTTGGTAGGCTTGATGCCGTGGATAGAGCAATCGTGGTCTTGAAGTATTGGCATGGCTTTAGCTTGAAGGAGATAGGGGAGATTGTGGGGCTTGGCGAGGGGGTGGTCAAGGTCAGACTGCACAGGGCAAGGCTTCGTCTGGCCGATGAGCTGGAGAAGGAGGGATGGCAGCCTTGATTTCGTGTGAAGAGGCTTTGGAAGGCTCTCAGACGCCTGAACTTCTGGACCACTTGGCCGGCTGCGAAAGTTGCTTGGCTCAGTGGAGGCGCCTTGAAGCAGTCCACGCTCTGCTGGAGAGCGCCCCTGCGCTCAATCCTTCGCCTGAATTCAAAGCCAAAGTGATGGCTGCTGTCCGGAGGGAAGCGGCTTTAAAGGGGGCTATCAAAGCCCTGGTCGCATCCCCGCTGGTCTTTTTTGCGGCAGCAGCTTTGGCCATCGGCTTGGTTGCCCTGGCCCTCAGGCTCTGGGATTTGCTCCCGGCTTTCCGGATTTTGCTGGAAATGGCTCTGAGCTGGCTCTGGCGTCTGAAGTGGCTTGTGAAGTTGGCCTTGGAGGTGCTCCTTGTTTCCTCCAGGCTTACTTTCTACTTTGCCCTGGTGTGGCTAATGCTTTTGGCCGTTTTCGCTAAATTTGTCAAAAGGGAGGTGCAAAATGAAGTGGCTTAAAGCAATAATCTCCATCGCTGTTCTCCTCCTCATCCTCGGCCTCAGTTTCTACCCGGCCTTGGCCTTTGAGGGGCGAGGGGGAGAAAAGGTAGTGATTGAAGAAGGGGAAACGGTTGAGGATGACCTCTTCGTGAGCGCACGGGAGTTCATCCTGAAGGGCAAGGTCAAAGGGGACTTGGCCGTCTTAGCTCAGAATGTGAGGATTGAGAAGACTGCGGTTGTGGAAGGCGACCTTTACGCTGCCGGGCAAACCGTAGAGGTTGAGGGGAAAGTCAAAGGCGACATATACGCTTCCGGGCAGACCATAAAGCTTGGAGGAGAAGTGGATGATGACATCATAGCAGCGGGCTATGCCCTCTCTGTGGCCGGCAAAGCCGGAGGGGATTTCATAGGGGCAGGTTTCAGCGTTGACCTTCCCGGTTCCCTTGGCAAAGATTTCCTGTTCTTCGGCTACCAGGCACTTTTGGCCGGCGATGTCGGCCGGAACGCCAGGTTTGCCGGCAACGGGATAAAGATAAGCGGCCGCGTAGGAGGAAATGTTGAGGTAGATGTGAGCGAAGCCGAAGAAGGTGGGCTTCCCCCTGGTTTCCCATTCTACTCCGGCCTTCCCACTGTCCCCATCGTTCCTCCTGGGCTTACTGTGGAGGAAGGGGCTCGCATCGGTGGGGAGTTGCGTTACACCGCCAAAGAGGAAGCCCGGATACCGGCCGGAGTTGTTAGAGGTGAGGTTAAATTCAAGAAATACGAACGGCCGAAGAAGGTAGCCCCTCCGCTTCGCGTGCGGGCAATGAGGTGGGGGCTTGAGCGCTTGCGCTACTTAGTAAGCCTCTTCATCGTTGGCGCGATCATGCTCCTGGCCGTTCCAAGCTGGACCCGCCGCATGGCCGATAGCATTAAGGCTAAGCCTCTGCCAAGCCTCGGGTGGGGGGTAGTGGTCTTGGTAGCCTTCGCTTTTCTGATTTTGGTGGTCGGGATAATCACTGTGGTAGTGAGCCTGTTCTTAAGGCTTCTCACCCTATCGGGGCTTGCGCGCTGGTCTTTCCTCACCGGCTTTATGGCCGGGGCTGCGGGCTTTCTGAGCCTGGGGCTGAGTTGGGTTTACATAACCAGGGTATTGGCGAGCATCGCCATCGGGGCTGCCATCCTCCAAGCTTTTAAGAGCCAAGCAGCGAGCGGGAGGTGGTGGCCGTTCGTGTTGGGGGTTGTGGTCTTGGTGCTTGTAACCTCTATCCCTATCCTGGGAAGGCTAATATCCTGGCTGGCATCCCTTGCCGGCCTTGGCTCTTTCTGGCTGTGGGTGAGGGGAAAACCTGCGGAAGCGCCCACTGCAGCGGCTTAGGAGGTAAGCATGGGAAAGAAATTGGCTTTGAGCCTGATTTTGGCCCTTATCCTCTGGGGTATAGCCCTGCCAGCCTTTGCCGAAGGAGGGAAGGTGCTCTTCGGGGAGAGCTTCACCCTGAGGAAGGGGGAAACTTACGTCGGCGATGTGGTCATCTTCGGAGGCAACCTTAACCTTGAGGAAGGAGGCCTCCTTGAGGGGGATGCGGCGGTATTCGGAGGGATAGCGAAAATAGCTGGGACACTGAAAGGCGATCTGGCCGTTTTTGGAGGAGGCGTCTGGGTTGAGAGCACGGGAAGGATTGAGGGGGATGTGGCAATAATGGGAGGTAAGCTGGAGAAGGAGGAAGGGGCCGTGATAACGGGAGAGGTTACAGAGATGGGGGGCTTAAGCTGGCCCAAAGGCCCCTTCTTCCTCCCTGTGCCTCTTTACCCCCGGTATCGGCCTTTTGAGGACCTTTTCGGCTGGCTCTTGGGGAGGGGCGTGCGTTTCTTCCTCACGCTTTTGGCCCTCATGGCTGCTTCGGTTCTCATAATTAGCCTTTGGCCGGAGCAAGTCCAGGCTGTTGCCGAAACTGTGACCAAGGCCCCCTTGGAAAGCGGAGGAATAGGCTTGGCCGCTATCGTCCTGGGTGTTCCGGTGGGCCTTGTGCTCCTAATCGCTGCCTGCCTCGGGCTTTTGGTCTGGCTTGCCTTGCTCATAGCTGGGCTTTTCGGCCTAACTGCTCTGGCTTATGAGGTTGGAAAGAGAGTGCTGGAGCGCGCCGGGGCCAGCGAAACTTCGCCCATTTTCCAAGTCCTCCTTGGCGTTGCCCTCGTCCAGGTTCTGGACCTAATCCCTTGTCTTGGCTCATTGCTTCTGCTTGTGGTATATTCTCTGGGGATAGGAGCCGTAATCCTAAGCCGGTTCGGGACTTACCGTGGATACTGGGCTAAGGAGGGAGCTGGTGGAGCAAGCGGTATTAGCTGAGGGGCTTACCAAGAAATTCGGCGATTTCACGGCGGTTGACCACATAAGCTTCAGCGTAAAGCGGGGGGAAATCTTCGGCTTCCTGGGTCCGAACGGGGCCGGGAAAACTACTACCATAAGGATGCTTCTCGGCCTTCTTCGCCCAACCGAGGGTCGGGCTTTAGTTTTGGGCTTTGATTCGCAAAGGGAGACCGAAGAAGTGCGCAAGCGCGTCGGTTACATGACCCAGAAATTCAGCCTCTACCAAGACCTTACGGTGGTGGAGAATCTGCGCTTCTACGGCAGCGTTTACGGGCTCAAGGGGAAAGTTTTGGAGGAAAGGGTGGAGTATGCGGTAGAGATGGCTGGGCTTAAGGGTAGGGAAGGAGAGGTTACGGCCAATCTCTCCGGGGGATGGAAGCAGAGGCTTGCCTTCGGTTGTGCCATCTTGCATCAGCCCGAAATGCTCTTTCTGGACGAGCCCACGGCCGGCGTTGACCCAATATCCCGGAGGGCCTTCTGGGACCTTATCTACGAATTTGCCGATAGAGGGATAACCATCCTGGTCACAACCCACTACATGGACGAGGCCGAGCACTGCCACAATTTAGTCCTTATCCACAATGGCCGGATTGTGGCTCAAGGTTCTCCGCGGGAGCTCAAGGCTGGGATGGAGGGGAGCGTTCTGGAGATAAGGTGCGATGATTACCAAAAAGCCCTGGAAATCCTAAGGGGGCAAGCTTTGCCGGCCGAGCCTTTCTCTCCTGAACACCCCTTCTTAGCTTTGAGGGGCGAAGTAGCCCTATACGGCTCAGCCATCCACCTTGTAGTGCCCAATGCTGAAAG
>JAPWUT010000150.1 GCA_028275425.1 Anaerolineae bacterium
GACAAGGACGGTATAAGCAGCGCGGTGGGCATTTTCCGGCAGTTCCTCCACTACGGCCAAGCTTGCCACAAATACGCCCTTGGATTTGCGACGGTAAGGCTTAGGCTCTTTCGCATCCGTAAGGTTGAGGATTAAGTTAACTTCGGGGTCATCCTCATCGGATAGGATGTGCCCCTTTGACTGCAGCAAGGCAACAATTTTCTCTGCCAAAGCATCCCGAACCGGTTGCTTATCCCTGGCTACTACTGCGAACTTCATCGCTCCCTCCTTTGCTTTTTGTTCAAAGCTATAAACACTTGGAGGGGCTTCGGGGTTACTGGTATAATAGGCCCAAAATCTGAGGAGGGGAAAAATGCGCCGGTTTAATGCCCGTATTCTGGAATATTCAAACGCCGAAGAGCTGAAGAAAGAGCTGGAGAAAGTGAAAGTTGATTGGGAAGGCCTGCAGGTAATGCTCCCCAAAGGCTTTTTCCGGGCTGTGAAGCTGGAGGGGGTCAATTACGAAGCTGCCCATATCCTAAAGCAAGAAATGCTCAGGCTCGGAGGAGAAGGGGCAATATCGGCAGCGGTTTACTTCGGAGCCGCTTCCCCGACCGATGTCATCCTCATGGGCACATTGGCTCAGCTTGAAGCTTTGATTAACTCCCTACGTCAGTTCCCCGATGATACCCTTAAGGCCGTAGCTCAGGAAGTGGAAGAGGCTTTGAAGAATTATCAAAGAGAGAACCTCAAGCCGATGCAAATAGGCAAGAAGACTTTTGTCTGGGGTGAGCGGACTTACATCATGGGGATAATAAACGTAACTCCAGATTCTTTCTCCGGGGACGGCTTGGCCGGAAATGTGGAGGAAGCCGTCGCTCAGGCCATCCGCTTTGTAGAAGAAGGGGCTGATATTTTGGACATAGGGGGCGAATCAACCCGGCCCGGCTCTCAGCCGATTTCGGAGGAAGAGGAATTAAGCCGGGTGATGCCGGTCCTTAGGCGTCTGGTCAAGGAAGTAGATGTGCCCATTTCCATTGACACTTACAAAGCCCGTGTGGCCCGAGAAGCCATTGAAGCCGGGGCAAGCATGGTAAACGATGTCTGGGGTCTGAGGATGGACCCCGATATGGCCAAGGTTGTGGCTGAATACAATGTGCCGGTGGTGGTGATGCACAACCGCTCTCACCCCAAGAATGCCGTTCAAGAGGCCCGCCTCGGCGGACGATACGTGGGGGTAGAATACCAAGACCTCATGGCCGATATCGTTCGGGAGTTGGAGTACAGCATAGGCATTGCCCTTGATGCCGGCGTGGACTTTGAGAAAATCATAGTGGACCCAGGGATAGGCTTCGGAAAGACGGTGGAACAGAATTTGGAAATACTCAGGCGGCTTGGGGAACTTAAGGTGCTGGGAAGGCCTATACTCCTCGGAACTTCCAGGAAATCGGTCATAGGGTACGTTTTGAACCTTCCCCCAAATGAGAGGGTTGAGGGGACCGCAGCTACAGTTGCCCTTGGGATAGCTGCCGGGGCTGATATCGTCAGGGTACACGATGTCAAGGCGATGGCGCGCGTAGCCAAAATGGCCGATGCCATAGTTAGAGGGGCCTTCCGTGAAGGTTAAAGGTGCGATACTGGCCCTGGCTGTAGGCTTGGTTATACTTGCCCTTCCGATAAAATGGTCTTTCGCTCTCCTGAGCACGGCGACGCTTGCCTTGGTGGCTTTCCTTCGGCCTTTTACAGCTTTCCCCTTGCTTGCCCTGAGCATACCTTTAGGCTCTATACGCGAAATCGGCATAGGGCCAGCCAGGGTTGGCTTAACCGAGCTGGCAGTGGTGTTAGTGGCAGGGGTTTGGCTGGCAAGGAGGCTTGTCCTCAGAGAAGAGTGGCGTGGTTTTGGCCCAATTTTTGTCCCCTTCCTTGCCCTCTACGGAGCAATGCTGGTTTCAATCCTCCAAGCTTCTTCCCTGGAGCATTCTTTGAAGGAGCTCCTCAAATGGGGCGAGGTTCTCCTCGTTTACCTAATCCTTTGCACGAGCTTGCGGGAAAAGGAAGTCCCTTGGGTCATAGGTGGGCTTCTTCTGGCAGGATTGGTGGAAGGTTTAGTGGGGGTATACCAGTTTTTTACCCGGACCGGCCCTGAGCATTTTGTGGTTATGGGTAGGTTCATGAGGGCCTATGGGCACTTTATGCAGCCCAATCCTTTCGGAGGATACATGGGGCTTGTGATGCCTTTGGCTTTGGCCTTGGGGCTTGGGCTTTCCTTAGATGGCGAAATTCCCTGGCGTTTGCGCTTGGGTTTAGCTCTATCCTGCCTTAGTGTAGGGCTGTTGACGGGAGCGGCTTTGGTTATGAGTTGGTCAAGAGGGGCTTGGCTTGGGGCGATAATAGCAGTAGCATGCGTAGTTGTGCTCGTGGATAAGAGGGTTGCTTTGGCTCTGGGGATTTTGGTGTTAGCTTTGATTTTACTGGTCAGGCCACCGCTGCAGCCTCTCATGGCAAGGTTTCAGGAGCTGACCGTTTGGCCTGGTCTGGAGGATTTGCGGACGATTGAGATAACCGATGAGAACTATGCAGTTGTGGAGAGGTTGGCCCATTGGGATGCTGCGCTTAGGATGTGGCGGGACCATTTGTGGTTTGGGGTAGGGATAGGCAATTATGAGCCTGCTTACTCTGCTTATGCTTTGCCTCGCTGGCCTGAGCCTTTGGGCCATGCTCACAATTACTATTTGAACATTGCTGCTGAGACAGGCCTCTTAGGCCTTGGGGCTTACCTTCTGTTTTGGGGATGGGTTTTCTTTCAAGCTTTTAAGGGCATTTGTTCACAGGTGGGCTGGAAGAGGGCTCTGCTCATAGGGGCAGTTGGGAGTTTTGTTCACCTTACTGTGCACAATTTTTTTGACAACCTTTACGTTCACGGGATGTATCTCCACGTGGCGGTGCTTTTGGGTCTTGTTTCTGTGTTGCGGGACTTTGGCGCTCAGAGATAGGGCCGGTTTCACTTGTCCAGGGGGCTTGCGCCCCCTCCACCCCCTTTTGCCCACCCCCGTTGGCCGAGGGTTTGCCAGCGTATTGGGTCCCACTCGTGGTGGGGTTGCTAATGTAGGCGGCTCGCCCCCTCTTTTGAATTTGTGGGGGCACATCCCCCAAACCCCTTGGGAGGGGGCTTGCGCCCCCTCCACCCCCTTTTGCCCACCCCCGTTGGCTGAGTGTTTGCCGGCGTATTGGGCCCCACTCGTGGTGGGGTTGCTAATGTGGGCGGCTCGCCCCTTCTTTTGAATTTTTGGGGGCACATCCCCCAAACCCCCTGGGAGGGGGCTTGCACCCCCTCCACCCCCTTTTGCCTTTGCCCACCCTCGTAGGCTGAGGGTTTGCCGGTGTATTGGGCCCCACTCGTGGCTTGGTTGCTAAGGTGGGCAACTCGTCCCCTCTTTTGGGTTTGTGGGGGCACATCCCCCACACCCCCTGCCATGGGGGCTCCGCCCCTTTGGACCCCCGTCGGGGCCAGGGGGTTAGGTCGGAAAGGCATCCCCCAAACCCCCTGCCATGGGGGCTTTGCCCCTTGGACCCCCCTTGGCTCACCCTCGTAGGCTGAGGTTTAGCCGGTATATTGGGGCCCAATTGTGGCGGAGTTGCAGGGGTTGAGAGCTCGCCTCTTTTGGGTTTGTGGGGGGACGCCCCATGCTGAGGAGCTTTGCCCCCTTACATGGGGCTACGGGGTATTGCGAAGGGCGGGAGCCTTGGGGGCTTATTCACCAGGTCCCCGCCAGCATAACAGCGGGGATTGGGCTGCACCTTTAGAATTTGACCTTGGAGATAGCTCGGGCCAGGAGTTCGCGGACACCTCGGTCGGGGCTTAAGTAGTAAACGTAAGAATCATCAAGCCTCTCTCGCTCCAGGATGCCTAAAAGGAAGAGGTCGTAGAGCTCAAGCGCTACGGCTTCTTTTCCTCTCCCTACCCTCAAGGCAATGCCAGAGCTTGTGTCCATGAAATTGGGATTGTGGACAAAAAACTTGAGCAGGTCCAGCTTTATGAGCGAATGCCCAAGCCTTTCAATAAATGCGAGAACTTCCAAGTCTACCCCGGAAACTTCCATACACCTACCTCCCGAAAGATTTTACCGCTTTGCCATCACTTGAGCAATAGTACTTAGGTCCCTTGGGCCTTTCGCTTGAGCTCGTAGAGTTTGTTAAGCGCCTCCAAAGGGGTCATGGAGTCAATGTCCAAGCTTTTGAGTTCTTCCAAGACCGGGTGTGAAGGGGAGAAGAGGGGAAGTTGAACGGCTTTGGGAGCTCGCGGACGGATAGTAACGGGATGGGAGTTGCTTTCCAGCTCCTTGAGGATTTCCTCCGCTCGGTGGATTACGGGCTTGGGAAGCCCAGCCAGCAGAGCCACATGAATCCCGTAGCTGCGGTCCGCTCCCCCCGGCACTATTTTGTGGAGGAATATGACCTTGCCCCCTTCTTCAGCAACAGCTACATTGTAGTTCCGGACCTTGGGGAGGAGGCGCTCAAGCTCTGTAAGCTCGTGGTAATGCGTGGCAAAGAGGGTCCTGGAGCGCAGATTGGGGTGGTTGTGGATATATTCTACAACAGCCCAGGCTATGGAAATGCCATCATAAGTGCTTGTTCCACGCCCTATTTCGTCCAGGATGAGGAGGCTTTTGGGGGTGGCGTGGTGGAGGATGTTAGCCGTTTCCACCATCTCTA
>JAPWUT010000151.1 GCA_028275425.1 Anaerolineae bacterium
CCGCCGCTATGGCTATAATGGTTACGGGATTGATTCTACCTATCGGTGTGGGAAGGGGCTGGACCATTAAAGTGCGGGGGAAGAGGTGAATGCCCGGAAAAGCCCAGATAGCCCTCAGAAGGAAGGGTACAAACCCCAGGGCAAAGATGTTTATCCCCATCCCTGCCACTACCTGAGCGGCTTTAGCATATACGCTTATGAGGCCCATGAAAAGGCCGATTAGCGCCCCGATTAAAACCCCGAAGAGCAAACCTCCCCAGCCGTTCCCGAAGAGCTCAGCTCCGTAGACCCCTAAAACCGAGGTTATGAGCAAAATGCCTTCCAGGCCAATATTGACCACCCCTGCCTTCTCGTTTATGCATTCGCCAACGGCAGCCAAGACCAATGGGGTCATGGCCAGGAAGGTGGCTTCCAGAATTGAGAGAGGCTTGAGGCCGGCTATCTCTATGCCGTAGAAAGCAAGCCCAGCTATGATGATTATGGCTATAATCCAGAAAATCCTCTGCTGGCTCATCGCTTAATTCTCCTCCTTATGATAGCCCAGAGCTCGGGGATTGAGAGGGCCACTATGATTATGCCGTTTATAGCCCTCACCATTTCCGAATCTACGCCCGCTTGATATTCCATGTAACGTCCTCCGTGAGCCAGAGCGCCGTAAAGGATGGCTGCCAGGATTCCGCCCAGGGGATGGTTGCGGCCTATTAGAGCTACTCCTATGCCGTCAAACCCCAGGGAGGATACGTTCCCCAAGGTAGCGTAGAGGGACCAAGCGGGTGGTCGGCCGATGATTTGGCTTGCTCCGGCAAGCCCAGCTGCTACTCCGCCCAGAAGGAAGCTTATTAGTATGGCCTTCTTAGCCGAAGCACCGGCATAACGGGCAGCATGGGGATTTTCTCCCACAAGCCTCAGTTCGTATCCGGCCCGCGTCCCCCAAAGGTAGAAGTAGACAAAGAGGCAAAAGGCCCAGGCTACGAAGATTACGGCCGTAAGGGTTGAACCTTCAACTAAAACCGGATACCTTGCCGTAGGTAGAGCCGGAACCGTCCGCTCTGCCCTGCCAGGCTGAGCGAGAAAGTAAATGGCCAGGTAAATTGAGAAGTGGTAAGCTATCCAGTTGAACATTATGGTGGAAATGACTTCATGCACCCCACGCCAGACCTTGAGGAGCGCAGGGATAACAGACCACAAAGCTCCGGCCACCATGCCGGCTAAGGTAGCTGCCAGCACGTGTATCACAGGAGGCAGGTGTAAAAGGCCGGCTACTGCTACTGCCCCGATGGCCCCAAGGTACATCTGCCCTTCGGCACCTATGTTGAAAAGGCCAGTGCGGACCCCAAGGGCAAAGGTTATGGCCGTTAGCATTATCGGGACAGAAAAAGCCAAAGTTTCCAAAATGTCTCCGGTAGAGCCGAAAGCTCCTTTGAACAAAGCCACATAAGCCTTCAGCGGTTGATACTTGAAGAAGACCATCAAAATTGAGCCTACTATTAGCCCTACGATTATGGCCGATAAGGATTCAAGGATGGGACGAAGAGCTCGGAGCCACCTCATTTTTCCCCTCCGGCTTTATTTTCTGACCCGCACCCCACCCATCATCATGCCTATTTCCTCCCGTGCGAATTCCTTTATATCCCCAACCCCGAGGAACTCCCCTTCATACATCACAGCTACCCTATCGCTCAGCTCAAGGATTTCGTCCAAATCGGCCGAAACCAAGAGCACCGCTTTCCCTGCATCCCTCATCTTTATGAGAAGCTCCCTTATGTAGACGGTTGAGGCTATATCCAAGCCTCTGGTGGGGTGAGCCGCCACCACAAGCGAGGGCTCCTTGCTGAGCTCCCTCCCCACAAGGAGCCTCTGCTGATTCCCACCGCTTAGGCTTTTCACCGGCGTCCTTACCCCTGGAGCGACAACATTGAAAGACTTAATCAGGCGGTCAGTGAACTTTAGGATATTATCCCAGTTCAGCCTGCCGAAAGCTCCTGCAAACTGTGGTTCCCATTGCCTCCCCAATATGCTGTTTTCGGCCAGGTCAAAGTTCATAGCCAGGCCAAACTTGGACTTATCTTCAGGGATGTGGGAGAGGCCAAGGCTGTAGAGCTTGCGGGGGCCGAAAGCGGTTACGTTGGAATTTTTGAGCCAGATTTCCCCCTTAACCGGCCGCCTGAGCCCGGTTATAGCTTGAACGAGCTCGCTCTGCCCGTTCCCTTCAACTCCCGCTATCCCGAAAATCTCCCCCGCCCTCACTTCAAATGATATGCCTTTAACCGCCATAGTCCCAAAATCGCTCATGACGTATAAGTCCTTGACTTTGAGGACAGGTTCCCCCGGCTCTGCTTCGGACCGAACCGCTTGAGGGATAACTTCTTTGCCCACCATCATTATGGCCAATTTATCAAATGTGGCCTCGGAGGCCGGAAGCTTCCCGGTAACGACTCCGTTCCGCAGGACCTGAATCCTATCGCTTATTTCCACGACCTCGCGTAGCTTATGGGTGATAAAGACGATGGCTTTGCCTTGAGCCTTGAGCCTGCGCATTACTTTAAAAAGCTCTTCCACTTCCAGAGGAGTGAGGTAAGATGTAGGCTCGTCCAGGATTAAGACGTCGGTGCCGCGGTAGAGGACTTTGAGTATCTCCACCCTCTGCTGCACCCCGGCCGAAAGAAGCTCTATCGGGGTATCAAGAGGGACGGAGAGGCCTGTCTCTTCCATCAAAGCTTTGACTTTTTCTCGTGCGCTCTTTAGGTCTAAGGGCGATAGCCTTCCAGCTTTCTCTTGGCCCAATAGGATGTTTTCCAATGCTGTAAAGGGTGGGACTAAGGCAAAGTATTGGTGGACCATGCCTATGCCCAGTTTGAGGGCATCGGAGGGATTGCGGAAGTGCACAGGTTTCCCATTGTAGTAAATTTCCCCGGAAGTTGGGGGCAAGAGGCCCGAAAGTATTTTCATGAGGGTGGTCTTCCCGGCGCCATTTTCGCCCAAAAGGCCAACTATTTCCCCCGACCTTAACTCAAAATCAACTCCTCTGAGGGCAACTGTGCCATCAGGATAGACCTTGTGGATTGACTTCATCTCAATGGAAAACTCAGGGCTCATATTCCTTTCCCCCGGAAAGTTTTAAAGCTCAAACGGGAGGCCGCATTGAGGAGTTCAAAAAGCGGTTTGGCGTTTTCAATGTGCCTTAACTTAAAGAGGGGAGGGGGTCGCCCCCTCCCCTCCTGCCCTTTACCCGAGTTCATCGCGCCACTTTTCAATCCACTCTTTGGTGGGTTCCGGAGGGAGAGCCGGGACCTCAACCGCACCGGAGCGGATCTGGTCCTCAAGCTCCTTAGCAGCGCGCCAGAGCCACTCGGGCTGGGCGTCCCTCATCTTCTTGACCTTCTCGCGGATCTTGTCGGGCTCCATGGGGAGGACTTTCTTCCCGGTGAGCTTCTCGGCGTTGACGCCCATGTTGATGAACTCATCCAGGTCGGCCAGGGTGCTTACGGAGATTCCTTCCATGAGCTCACCGGCCACCTTGGTTCCGACGCCCAGGACCAGGACGCCCTTGTTTTCCTTGACGATGTCCCGGAACTTCCCGTCAACTACCAGCTTGGTGGCGTAGTAGACGCCCTTATCAACCCTCTTCATCATGCTGGCGATGACGAAACCGGGGTTAATCCAGTCCTGGTCGGCGTCCACACCGATCCAGAAGGGCGGGCCGAACTCCAGCTTCTTCTGTTCGGCGATTTCGGAGACAGCCTGGTTTATGCCCAGCCCCAGAGGACCAGCAATGTTGTACACGGCCACAGCGTCCTTGGCATACATGGCCTTGGCCGCCTCATAGCCTTTGGTGATATCGCTGAAGGTTCCGGTGTAAGTCCAGAGGACGAAGTCCTTCTTGTAGTCAAAGGCCTTGTCGGGCACATTCTTCTTAAGCCATTCAGTAGCCCAGCGGGCTCCCCACTTGTACCCGATTTCAAACTTCCAGAGGACAGGAATCTCAATTCCCAGAACGGCGCCGATGTGAGGCTTATTGTAGGCGGCGGCCAAGAGGGCTCCAATGGCTCCTACGATAGCGCTACCCTTGTGCTCTTCATAGACGATGTCCATGAGGTTGGGGAGAGGATACTTGTCCGGATACTTCTCCTTGATGATGGACTGAGCATAGGTATCAATACCAACGAAGTTCTTATCGGGGTATTTCTGGGCGACTTCGGCCAAGGCATCGCTGAGGAGGAAGCCAACTCCCACAATCAGCTTGACATCGGGGTCCTTAGCAGCGGTGGTGAGGTTGGGGACGTAGTCGGCTTCTACCTTGCTTACGAGCTCAACCATTTCCACGCCGAAGGCCTTTTCGGCTTCTTCCCCACCCTTGAAGGCCATGTCGTTGAAGCTCAGGTCTCCTCTACCCCCGATGTCGGAAACCACTGCTATCTTAATCTTGGGCTTAGGGGTAGGGGTAGGCTTGCACCCTGCCACGGCCAAGGCTATGACCGTGAGTAGGGCGAACAGCGCGTAAAGCTTCTTACCCATATGCCTCCTCCTTGAAGAAGGTTTCTGACGCCATATTATATGGCCAAAGGGAGGCTTTGTCAAATATCGCTCTTGCCAACCCCGCCACGAGTGGGGCCCAGAGCGCTGGCGAACCCTAAGCTCACGGGGGTGGGCCAACGGG
>JAPWUT010000152.1 GCA_028275425.1 Anaerolineae bacterium
AGCAGGGCATCCGCCAGGGAGTCGGGGAGAAGGTCCAGAATCTCGTTGATTGGGGCCAGTTCCTTAGGGAGTTCTGTCCCCTCTATGCCCACCGCCCCCATTAACTGCCGGAAAGCCTCCTGTGGGTCGGGGCTTTGTCCTGCGGCAAAATGTTGCCTCACTTTGTCTTTCCCTCCCGTTTGGTGATATAATCCTCTGGGAGGCAAAATGAAGGTCACCCTCATAAGACCATCGTATTACTTGCCCGACGGGCGGGTCCATAAGATTAAAAGGCCATACTTCATAAGCGCCACTTTGCCCTATTTGGCTGCCCTCACCCCCGAGGATGTAGAAGTAGAACTGGTGGAGGAAAACGTCCAAGACGTCAACTTTGAAACTGATTCCGACCTCATCGGAATCACGGCCATGATTAACACTGCTCCCAGAGCTTACGATATAGCCGATGAGTTCCGCCGCCGAGGGAAGAAAGTTGTCCTAGGCGGAGTCCACTTCTCTTCTGTGCCGGAAGAGGCCATCCAGCACGCTGATGCCGTAGTCATAGGGGAAGCAGAAGATGTTTGGCCCCAGGTCTTAAGGGATTTTCAGCGCGGGGAACTGCGCCAATTCTATAGACGCGAAGGCTGGGCCGACCTCTCTCGGACTCCAACTCCAAGGTATGACCTCTTACCCTACAAGCGCTTCCCACTGACTTTCTATCCCGTCCAGACAAGCAGGGGCTGCCCCCATAATTGCGACTTTTGCGCCGTAACCACTTTCTTCGGCCATACCTACAGGCTTCGCCCAGTAGAGCTTGTGGTGAGGGATGTGCAAGCTACCGGCAGCCGCTACATCTTCTTCGTAGACGATAACTTTGCCGTGAACAAGAGGCGAACGATTGAGCTGTGCCAGGCTCTGAAGCCCTTGAAGATTACTTGGGTGACTCAGGTGGAAATCACCGCTGGGATTGACCCTGAAATCTGCCAAGCCATGGCCGAAAGCGGCTGCAAAGCCGTAGTCGTGGGGATGGAATCAATCAGCCCCGAGAGCTTAAAAGCAGTCGGCAAGAGACATAACTTATCCCTACTCCAAGATTATCCCCGGATTATCCGCAACTTTCAGGAAAGCGGAATTGCCGTAGTGGCAAGCATTATCTTCGGAATGAACGGCGATACCCTGGAAAGCATAAGGCAGACTGTCCAATTCCTTATGGACAACAACGTGGCCGGGGCAATGTTCTACACTCTCTTACCGTACCCCGGAACGCCTCTGGCCCACCGCTTGGAAAGAGAAGGCCGAATCCTCACCAAGGATTGGAACCTCTACGATGCTCGGCATGCCGTGATAAAGCCGCTGAACATGGAACCTGAGGAACTGGAGGAGGCCTTGATGGAGGCCTATCGGCGGTTTTATGCCCTGGCCTCAATAGTCAAGAGGCTCTTCCTTCCCCCAAGGCCTTACATCTTCCCCATCATCTTCTACAACCTGGAATACAGGTGGGCGGCCCTGCGCGGAACCCTGGGCCTTTTAACCCAATAGGAGGAAAAATGGCTGGAAAGTTCGGCAATGCTCTAAGCCCAAGCACTGCCTCACCAGAACGCAAAGTGTTCAACAACCTGCCAGGCCTCTATCCCACCGAAGACTGGGTAGCTTATTACTGGTCCGTAAGTGAAGATGGGAAGCTTGAAGAGCGGAGGGCAGTGGTTCAACTCCCCCTGGGCTTCTCCAAAGTTTGCCCAGAAATAGAAGTAGGCCAGAACGGGTGCATCCTGCACGTGCGCCGCTGGGGATTCGGATGCTACCCCTCGCTTTTGGAAGAAATGGGCTTTGATTTCACCCCCCTCCTCACCTACAACCGTTCCCTTTTCCCCGATGATGAACATGAGATAATGCACTTGGCCTTCAAGATAACCCACTTTGAACTTCCGGGCTTCTTCATAATCGCCAGCGACGAGCACCCCTTCCTCCTCTTTGACCCCGAAGGCACCCTCAAAGGTTCCTACACCCGCTGGTACACTTACCTCGGAGCCCTCGCCTACATCGTCTCCGGGGGGAAGGTGGGCTGCGGCTTCATAAAGCTGGAGAAGGAGATGAGAAGACTTTACCGAGAAGCAATCCTAATCCTCAAGGAAGCGATGGAGGAGGCGAAATGAGCGAGCTTGAGGCCTTGCAAAGAGAATGGGAAGAGAAAATACTCAAGCCGACCTTGGCCAAAGCTCCCGAGCGCAAGAAGCGGTTTGAAACCCACTCTGGCATAGAAGTCAAAAGGCTTTATACGCCGTTAGATACCCAAGAAATGGATTACGCCCGCGATTTAGGCTTCCCCGGCTCTTACCCCTTTACCCGGGGCGTATACCCGACCATGTATCGGGGGCGATTGTGGACTATGCGCCAATACGCCGGTTACGCCACAGCCGAAGAAACCAACGCCCGCTTCAAGTACCTCCTTGAACAGGGCCAGACAGGCTTATCCGTCGCTTTTGACCTCCCAACCCAAACAGGCTACGATGCCGATCATCCCATGGCCTTAGGCGAGGTGGGGAGAGTCGGCGTTTCCATAAGCTCCCTTGAGGATATGGAACGACTCTTTGACGGCATACCCCTGGACAAAGTCTCAACTTCCATGACCATAAACGCTACTGCTCCGGTAATCTTGGCTATGTACATCGCCGTAGCCAAAAAGCAAGGGGTTGACCCCAAACTCCTGGATGGCACCGTCCAGAATGACATCCTTAAGGAATACGTTGCCCGCGGAACCTACATCTTCCCTCCCGACCCTTCCATGCGCCTCACTGTTGACATCATGGAATACTGCAGTCGGGAACTGCCTCGCTGGAACTCAATAAGCATAAGCGGTTACCACATCCGAGAAGCTGGGGCTACTGCGGTCCAGGAGCTCGCCTTCACTTTAGCCAATGGAATCGCTTACGTGGAAGCAGCCATCAAGCGAGGGCTTGATGTTGACTCATTTGCTCCACGCATTTCCTTCTTCTTCGGTGCCCACAATAACCTCTTTGAAGAAGTGGCCAAATTCAGAGCTGCCCGTCGCCTCTGGGCCAGAATAATGCGGGAGCGATTCGGGGCCAAAAACCCGGCCTCGTGGATGCTCAGGTTCCACACCCAAACGGCAGGGTGCACCCTCACCGCCCAGCAGCCACTTAACAACATAATCCGAGTTACAATCCAGGCCTTGGCTGCCGTCCTGGGCGGGACCCAATCCCTCCACACCAACTCCTACGACGAAGCCCTCGCCTTGCCCAGCGAAGAAGCCGTCCGAATAGCCCTCCGTACCCAACAGATAATCGCCCATGAATCGGGAGTGACGGATACAGTTGACCCCCTGGCCGGAAGCTACTACGTGGAAAGCCTCACCAGGGAAATAGAGGAGAAGGCCGAAGACTACATAAAGCGCATAGATGCCATGGGTGGGGCCATCAGAGCCATAGAATCAGGCTACATCCAGCGTGAGATTATGGAAAGCGCTTACCGCTACCAGAAGGAAATTGAGGCCCGGGAACGCATCGTGGTGGGGGTCAATGAGTATGTGATTGAAGAAGAGAAGAGGGCTTTGAAACTTCTCAAAGTTGACCCTGCTGTTAGGGATAGGCAGATAGCGCGGCTTCAGGAAGTCCGGCGCCGCCGCGATAACGTTAAAGTTGGAGAGCTTTTAGCCAAGCTTGAGGAAGCAGCCAGAGGGTCCGATAACCTCATGCCGGTTATACTGGAGTGTGTGGAGGCCTACGCTACCCTGGGCGAAATCTGCGATGTCCTCAGGAAAGTCTTCGGGGAATACAGGGCGCCGGTGTTACTTTAGGTTGCTCTTTTTGGCCCTCCTCAGCCTTACAACCGTGGCTTTCGGCCCACCGGCCCTTAGGGAGAGGGACGCAGCCGGCCTGAAGCTTTACCCTTGCCAGCTAAGAGAATTAGCCGAAAGCCATCCCCCGTCCGTTGAAGCCAAGGCCTTCCTTTTGGCCGACTTCACCACTGGAACCGTCATTCTGGCCCAGAACGAGCACGAGAAGCTCCCGCCGGCAAGCTTGACTAAAATAATGACGGCCGTCTTAGCTCTGGAAAAATCCTCATTGAGCGATACCGTGGTGGTCGGTAAAGGGGTCACAGGGTTAGAACCGCCGAGTTTGGGCCTCTGGCCCGGGCAAAAGATATCCATGGAAAACCTACTCTACGGCCTCCTCCTCATTTCGGCGAACGATGCCGCCGCAGCCATTGCCGAGCACATAGCCGGAAGCCAGGAAGCTTTCGTAGAGATGATGAACCAGAAAGCAGCTGAGCTGGGGATGCAAGACACGCATTTTGTCAATCCTCAAGGCTTTGATGCCGAAGGGCACCTCTCCACCGCTTACGACCTCTGGCTCCTCACCCGCTACGCTTTGGCTAACCCGACCTTTGCGGCGATAGTTTCAACCCGTGAGCGAGGTGGGCTTTTCTCCTCTAACCGTTTCCTCAGCCTTTACCCTGGTGCTGATGGGATAAAGACTGGCACTACTCCCTTAGCTGGGGAATGTTTGGCGGCTTCGGCCACCAGGGGCAACCAAAAGGGTGTGGTCATCTTGCTGAACAGCCCTGACCGCTACGGCGAGGCAGCTTCCCTCCTGGATTTTTACTTCCGGAACTATGCGCTCGTTCCGTTGTCTTATCCTGCTCTTGACT
>JAPWUT010000028.1 GCA_028275425.1 Anaerolineae bacterium
ACCTTCCCGGTAAAAATGGGCGGGATTGGGCAACCCGCAGGAAACCCGCTAAGGGGATCCTCAGAGACTATACGCCAGGCGTCCAACCGAAGCGGAGGAGGCCAGAATGGACCTAAGCCCCGATTGGGTAGTTGGGTTCGTAGACGGGGAAGGATGCTTCTACGTAGGCATCAACCCCCACCCCAAGATGACTTTAGGATACCAAGTGTTGCCCGAGTTCCGTGTGGTTCAACACGAACGCGACATCCAAGTCCTCTATGCCCTGAAGCGGTTCTTCCGATGCGGTGTCGTACGCCGCAACGGCGAGAACCGCTACGAGCTGAGGATTCGCAAGCTATCTTGCTTGCAAAAGGTTGTGGAGTTCTTTGAGCGCCACCCTCTAAAGACCAAGAAGAACGTGGATTTTAAGAAGTTTGCCCGGATAGTGAAGTGGGTAAGCGAAGGCAGGCACCTTGAACCTGAGGGGCTAATAGAGATTGTGGAGGTGGCGCTCTCAATGAACCGCACGAACAAGGTCAAGACTAAGAAGATTCTGGCCGACCTCCAGCAGAGGTATGGACGAAGAGATAGTCCACCCCAGGCAGAAATGTCTGGAGTAAGGTGAGCGAAATTCCTTGACGGGTAAGTTCCGTCCCGCACGAAAGGCGTAACGAGTGGGGCACTGTCTCGACGAGGGACCCGGCGAAATTGAACTGGCCGTGAAGATGCGGCCTACCCGCAGCAGGACAAAAAGACCCCGTGGAGCTTTACTGCAACTTGGCATTGAGTTAGGGCTTAGCCTGTGTAGGATAGGTGGGAGGCTGAGAAGTCTGGGCGCCAGCCTGGATGGAGCCACCCTTGAAATACCACCCTGGTTAAGTCTTGACCCTAACCCCTACCCGTGAAACCGGGAGGGGGACAGTGCCAGGTGGGCAGTTTGGCTGGGGCGGCCGCCTCCTAAAAGGTAACGGAGGCGCCCAAAGGTCCCCTCAGGCGGAATGGAAACCCGCCGTTGAGTGCAAAGGCATAAGGGGGCTTGACTGCGAGGCCTACAAGCCGAGCAGGGGCGAAAGCCGGGCTTAGTGATCCCACGGTACCGCGTGGAAGGGCCGTGGCTTAACGGATAAAAGCTACCCCGGGGATAACAGGCTAGTCTGGCCCAAGAGTTCACATCGACGGCCAGGCTCGGCACCTCGATGTCGGCTCGTCCCATCCTGGGGCTGGAGCAGGTCCCAAGGGTTGGGCTGTTCGCCCATTAAAGGGGCACGTGAGCTGGGTTCAGACCGTCTGGGAAGGCGGCCCCGAAAGGGTAACCTTCGGGGAAAAACCGGCTCATAACGGGGAAGCCCTCCAGGTCTGCCGACCGGATGCTGAGGGTAACCCCGTGGGAAGGCGGAAGCTATGGATGACACCATACGCGCCTATATTGCTGGGTTCCTGGACGGGGATGGGAGCATTATCCTACAACTCAAGCCCCGGCGTGATTACCGTTACGGTTTTCAAATCCGGGCAATAATTAGCTTCTATCAGAAACGCCGAGGGCGTTGGGTCTTAGAGTGGCTTCAGACGCATATTGGGCGGGGTAGGATAAGAGAGCGGCCGGACGGGATAGCCCAATATGATGTTGAGGGCATAGAACCTGTTAGATGGCTACTTGAACAAGTTCAGCCCTATGTTGTGGCGAAACGAGAGCAAGTAGAGCAAGCTCTTAACCTTCTCCGTGAAATGTGCGCAAACAAATCTCCCACCCCAGAAGAATTCCTGGAATGGGCGCGTAAGGTGGAGTCCTACCAGGCCCTAAACTACTCTAAGAAGTGCCGTTATAGAGCAGAGGACGTGAGGCGCTTCCTGAGTAGCAAGGGCTGGCTTCTGCCCCCGTAACGACTGAGGCCTGCGGGCCGAGGCTCGGGTTCAAAAGCCAACCTATGACCCGGGCAAGACGCCGGCATCCCCGAAAGGGGATGGTGGTATAGTCTACCCCTCAGGGAAACCTGAGGAAATGGTGCGTGAGACAGGTCGGTCTCTATCCGCTGCGGGCGCAGGGGGCTTGAGGGGAGCTGCCCCTAGTACGAGAGGACCGGGGTGGACGGACCTCTGGTGTACCAGTTGTTCCGCCAGGAGCACCGCTGGGTAGCCATGTCCGGCAGGGATAACCGCTGAAAGCATCTAAGCGGGAAGCCCGCCCCAAGATGAGGCCCCCCACCGGCTTAGCCGGGTAAGGCCCCTGGGAGACTACCAGGTTGATAGGCCGCAGGTGGAAGCCCGGCAACGGGTGAAGCCAAGCGGTACTAATGGCCGAGGGCTTGTCCCTCTTTAACCCTGCTCCGAAATCCCATCCTATTCAGCTTTTAGGGTGCGAAAAAAAGTTCCCCTGGTGACCATAGCGGCGGGGAAACACCCGGTCCCATTCCGAACCCGGAAGTTAAGCCCGCCAGCGCCGATGATACTGGGGGCGCGAGCCCCTGGGAAAGTAGGTCGTTGCCAGGGGAACTTTCTTTTTTACCACCTTATCCGCTTGAAATCCTCAGCTTTAGCCCCCCAAGGAACAGTGGCATCAATGCCCATCTTAGCCGTAAGAGTCTTTCGCCCAGGAGTATGTTTGGCCGAAGGGTCTAAAGAACTACCAGGCTGATCCCGCAGAACCACAAGCCCCCTATCCGCCTGAAAGCGCGTGGCTATGGCCCATTCCACCTCTTCAAGCCTGTCAATGTCCACATCCTCATCCACTATTACCACATGCTTGAGTGACGGATGCCCCTTAAAGGCTGCTTCTATAGCCCTTAACCCATCCTCAGGACCCCTCTTGCGGATTTTCACCACCGCATGAAGCCAACACATCCCACCAGGTGTGACCCTCACATCAAGGCACTCCGCCACTTCATTTACTGCCGAGAAAATTGTGGGTTCTCTTGGGATACCCATGAGCAGCCGGTGTTCGGCTCCGCCCGGAAGCAAGGCGTGATATATCGGCCTCTTCCTATGGGTCACAAGGTCTACTTCTAAGATTGGCTGCTCCCGCACGTAATCCCAAGTCTGGGTAAGGTCTATGAACGGTCCTTCAGGAGCAAGCTTCTTGGTCAAGCGTCCTTCTAAGACTATCTCAGCGCAGGCTGGGACTTCCAAATCCTTGGCCAAACAGCGAGCCAACGGCGTAGGAGCAAGGGCATTGGCTATGGAAAGCTCATCCACGCCCTTCGGCGGTGACATAGAGGCAGCTATGAGGATGTGCACAGGAAGCCCTATGGCTACGGCTATTTCTAAGTCCCCAGAGACTTTGCTCCAAGCGGTGTGCGTCCCTCGCCCTTCCACGACCCTGGCCACGAAGCGCTTCTCATCCAGAAGCATCAAGCGGTGGAAAGAGGCATTACGGCCGTAATCGGGGTCTTTGATTATCGCCACGCCGGCCGTCACATAAGGGCCACCATCCTCCGCCAAATGCTTGAGGATTGGGAGCTTGGTGAGGTCCACCTTTTCCTCCACTACTTCTTGGCAGGGTGGATTTTCCACTATCGGAGGTGTTACAGGGTTCTGCATAGCTTTGACTAAAATGGGGATTAAGGCCTGGGGCTGGACCCCAAGAGCCATTGCCATGAGCTCCCTTTTAGCGCATAAACCTGAGACCACCTCGCCTTCGTAGCCGGGAACGTTCTTGAAGAGGAGGACTTCTTCCTGATGGGCTGCTATGAAGCGAGCCATTTCCAAGTAAGGTGACAGCGGCTCTTCTACCTCGCGCAATAAGCCATGGGTTCGGAGGAAGGAAAGAAATTCTCTCAATTCCATGGCCCTTTCTCCTCGCCGTTTTGGCTTATTATACCACATTAGCAAACCAGCTTACGAGCGGAACCCAAGACTCTTTGGCGCACACTCGCCAGGCTTGCGGACTTTTCAGAACAAATGTTTTATGCTAAAATATAACCGGAAGAAACAACTGCTGGAGGATAGAGGTGGAGTGGCAGGAATACGATGCCAGTAAAATTCAAGTCCTGGAGGGGCTGGAGGCAGTCCGCAGGCGCCCTGGGATGTACATCGGCTCAACGGATATCCGTGGCCTCCATCACCTTATCTATGAAGTCGTGGATAACGCTGTGGACGAGGCCCTCGCTGGCTTCTGCACCCACATTGAAGTCGTTATCCTTCCCGATAACTCCGTAAAAGTGGTGGATAACGGCCGCGGGATACCCGTGGACATACACCCCCAGACAGGCAAGCCAGCTTTAGAGGTGGTCATGACCACCCTCCACGCTGGGGCTAAGTTCGGAAGTGGGAGCTACAAAGTGGCTTCAGGCCTACACGGAGTTGGGGTCTCGGCCGTGAACGCTCTCTCCGAATGGATGGAGGTAGAAGTAAAAAGGGGAGGGTTCATATACCGCCAGCGCTACGAGCGAGGCAAGCCCGTAACCCCAGTGAAAAAGGTCGGCCGAACCGATGATAACGCCACCGGAACCACCGTCCACTTCCTCCCGGACAAAGAAATCTTCCGGGAAATAAACTACAAGTTTGAGACCTTGGCCCAGAGGTTCCGGGAAATGGCTTTCTTGACCAAAGGCCTAACCATAAAGTTCCGGGATGAACGGACGGACCAAGAGATGACTTTCTACTTTGAAGGAGGAATCCTCTCCTTCATCCGCTACTTGAACAAGAACCGCACCCCGCTCCACCCACCTTTCTACGTTGAAAAGAGCGTGAACGGAACCCTGATAGAGATTGCCCTCCAATACACTGATGAATTCTCGGAATCGGTCTTCACCTTTGCCAATAACATCAATACCGTGGACGGAGGCACCCACCTCACTGGTTTCCGCGCAGCTTTGACCCGAACCCTGAACGAGTATGCCCGCAAGCAAGGTTTGCTCAAGGAAAGCGACCCCAACCTTACCGGAGAAGATGTCAGAGAAGGGCTTACGGCTATAGTCAGCGTGAAACTTCCGGAGCCTCAGTTTGAAAGCCAGACTAAAGCCAAGCTTGGCAACCCCGAGGTCAAGGGTCAAGTAGAAGCAGTTATGAGCGATGCTTTTTCCAAGTGGCTGGAGGAAAACCCTCGCGAGGCCAAAGCCATAATTGATAAGTGCCTGACCACCCTCAGGGCCAGGGAAGCAGCTCGCAAAGCCAGGGATTTGGTAATAAGAAAAAGCGTCTTGGAAAGCATGACCCTGCCGGGAAAACTTGCCGATTGTTCCATCCGAGACCCAAGCCAGACCGAACTTTTCATTGTAGAAGGCGATTCCGCTGGAGGCTCAGCTAAGCAAGCTCGGGACAGGCGCTTCCAGGCAGTCCTTCCAATCCGGGGCAAAATCCTGAACGTGGAGAAAGCTCGCCTGGACAAAATCCTGGAGAACAACGAGGTTAAGGCTATAATCACGGCTTTAGGGACCGGGGTTGGGGAACAGTTCAATATAGAAAACCTCCGCTACGGCCGGATAATCCTTCTATGCGATGCCGATGTGGACGGGGCGCACATCCGCACACTGCTATTAACGCTATTCTACCGCTACCTCCCCCAAATCATTGAGCGAGGTCACCTTTACATAGCCCAGCCCCCTTTGTACCGAATTCAGGTAGGGAAAGAGCATTACTACGTTTACAGCGATGAGGAGAAGGAAAAGCTCCTCCAAAAATTCAAGGGCAAGGTGGTAAGCATTCAGCGTTACAAAGGGCTTGGGGAGATGAACCCTGAGCAGCTCTGGGAAACTACTCTCAACCCCGAGAAGCGCACCCTCTTACAAGTGACCATAGAAGACGCCGCTTCTGCCGACCGAACCTTTAGCATCCTCATGGGTTCCAGTGTTCCTCCCCGCCGCCGTTTCATCCAAACCCATGCCCGTAAAGTCCGCAATTTAGATGTGTGAGGGAGGTCAGACAATGGATGAATCAAGGCGCAAATTCCTCAAAAAAGCAGCAATTGGCGGGGCTATCATCTCTCTGGGAGCGCTGAGCGGAGTCGGGGGCTTCAAGGCCGGCCAAACGCTTACCGAAACGGAGTACGAACTGGAAATAGCCAAACTCCGCACGCTGCTCAAACTCTACCAAGAACTGGATAAAATCGGATTAGATGCCCTCCTTAAGACAGCCCTTAAAGCCATAAAGATGCCACTGGAAGCGGTTAAAGGGGGGCTCAAGGCCATAGAGGAAGCAGTGGAAAAGGCCGAAGAAGCTCTGGCCAAATTCCTGGCTTTTTTGGCAAAGTGGCGTGAACTTTTAAAGGAAGGGGAAAAAGCCCTTCTACTTTTGGGGTCGGGGATGGAGGAAGCGGGCAAGCTTATGTCCGGAGCAATCGGCAAAATCCTCCCCTTCGCCGAAGCCGTGGTGGAATTTTTCGCCAAACTGCTTCGGAAATTGCCGTTCGGGGCAGGGAAAGAGCTGGGCGAAGCCCTTGAATCCATCAAAAGCTTGCTCAGAGAACTTCCGGAAATCGTGGAGAAAATAAGCTCAGTGCTGATTGAGAGCTTGAAGGAGGACATCGCCCCTCAAGGCAACGGGAAAGCAAAGGCCGAGGAAGAGTTTTCGGAGCCGATAAAAATCGGCCTCCTTGAACCTCTCAGAAAGTTCTTGGGAGATGTGAACTCTCTGATTGAAAGCTTTGAGAAGGACTTCAGTTCCCCCATAGAAGAAGCTTTGGCCAAAAGGGAAGAGATTCGCCAGCAGATAGAGGAGTTGCGCCGTCAGTACAACATCTGAAAGCGGTGGAAAAGTGAATTACGTCCTTGACCTGCGCACGGCCACCGAGCACTTCCCGGGAATAGGAAGGTATGGAATAAACCTGGCCCGCAGGCTACCCGAATTCCTGGAAGAAGGTGAATGCCTGGTTATCATACGCGATCCCGTTCGTTCCTCTTACCAATACCGGCCAGGGAGCAAGGAGCGAATCGTTGACATCCCGAGCACGCCTTTCTCCCTAAGCCAGCAGTGGCTTATCCCTCAGGCCCTCAAAAGCTTCAAGCCATGCCTCTACCACAGCACCTATTACATCATGCCTTATCGGCCCAATGCCCCAACTATATTGACCATCCACGATTTCATCCCCCTTCTTTACCCCGGAAGCGTTTCTCTGAGGGCAAGGCTTTTCTTCCGCCCCCTCTTCTACTTAGCCTTTTCGGCTTCTTCGGGGTTCATCGCCGTCTCCCAAACAACCCTTGAAGATTTCAAGGCTCGGTTTAAGCTCGGCGGGAAGAAAGCAATTATAATTCATCATGCTGCTGACCCGGCTTTTTACCCCCGCTCCTTTGAGGAAAAGGAAAGCGTTCGCCTCAAGTATAAACTGCCGGATAGGTTCATCCTCTACGTGGGAAGTGATAAGCCCCACAAGAATTTGGGGAACTTGCTCAAAGCCTTCGCCAAGATAAAGCCGCGGGTGAAAATTCCTTTAGTCTTGGCAGGGCCAAAGGGCCACGGTTCCCGCAACCTGATGGCTCTAACTTCAAGGCTGGGGATAGAGGATTATGTCTACTGGCTTGGGCGAATACCAGAGGAAGAACTTCCGGCTCTGTATTCGGCTGCGACGGCCTTCGTCTTCCCCTCGTTCTACGAAGGTTTTGGCCTTCCGGTTCTGGAAGCGATGAGCTGTGGTGCTCCTGTAGCTTGTTCCGATATCCCAGCCCTAAGGGAGGTAGCGGGCGAGGCAGCCTTGTACTTCAACCCCTACTCAATTGACGCCATTGCCGAGGCCATTGTTGAGCTGATTGAGGATGATGGGCTCCGAGAAAACCTCGGGGAGAAAGGGCGCATCCGAGCTTCTCTCTTCTCTTGGGATGAAATCGCTTCCCGAACCCTCGCTTTTTACCGCGAAGTGCTTGGAGGAAGATATGGTTAAAGCTAAGGCCTTTTATCGGGATGCCAATGCCACTGAAGTTGCAGTTGGCAATCGCCTTATCAGTGTAGAACGGCGGGATATTGAAGGAAGGCAAGAGCTTTGCCCTTGGGAACTATTGGCCGCATCCCTCGCTTCGTGCATAACCTTGACCTTGGCTGCGGTCGCTGCCCACAAAGGCATAGAAGTTGGGGGGATGGAAACGGAGGTAGAGGTAGAGCCTGGGGAGGAAGGGGGACGAGTTAGTGTAGTCCTCCGGCTGAAGGAGGGGTTAACGAAGAGGGAGGAGAAGATTTTGCTTAACTCCGCAAGGTACTGCGAAATTGGAAAATTTTTGGAACGGCCGGTCAGCTTGGAAATAATTTTAGGTCCCCCGTTACCTTAGGACCATCCTCGCCAGCCCAATCATAGCCCTGAAAGCTTTGTAGACAGTAAGGTAATCGGGGTGGGAGAATTCCACGGTGCGCCCATCTAACCTCTTCGCCTCAGGGATAAGTTCGGCAAGGTCAGCGTAAGCGCTGTTTATGAATTCAACCCGAATGGTGAAGGGCCCTTCTAAGCGGAACAATTTACCGCCCTGCTTCAAGGCTTCATAGGCTGCTTTTTTAATCCTTTCTCTGGCTTCGGCTGGGGGAAGACAACGAGCCGCATATCGCCCTACTGCTTCTTTTACCACTACCGTTTGGATTTCCCCGAGGAATTTGTGGGCTTCCTCCACCACCTTATCGTCCCCGGTAACAAGGCCTACTGGGACGCCGAAGTGCCCGGCTAAGGCCGCATTCAGTCCCAGCTCTCCGATAAGCATCCCGTTTAAGTAGACGTTGAACACGATTCTGCCCATGTAAGTGTGGTCCATAACTCCGGCCCAGGTCCCAGCCCTGGAGTGGTATCCTATGAAAAAGGCGATGTCAAATCCGCCGTCTATGCCTTCCATCATTTCCAAGGGTTTAGGGGAGCCGCTTACGAGCTGGGCTTTAGGGTGTATTTCTTCCACTAAGAGGTTATCCATGGAGCCATGGGCGTCGTTGACCAGGATTTCGGTAGCGCCTCCTTCAATAGCCCCTTCAATGGCCGCATTGACTTCTAAGGTCATTAGTTTGCGGAAGCGGTTATACTCTTCTCGGTTTTCGCCGACTTGGTTGGGGTTGACAACTCCGGAGATTCCTTCCATATCGCAGGAAATGTAAACTTTCATGGCTGCCCTCCTTGGAAGCGCATTAGTTAATATGGGAGGGGGCTCTGCCCCCTGGACCCCCCGTTTGCCCACCCCCGTGGGCTTTGGGTTTGCCAGCGTATTGGGTCCCACTCGTGGCGGGGTTGCTAATGTGGGCTACTCGCCCCCTTTAAGGTTTCGTGGGGGGACACCCCCCCACAACCACCCGCCAGGGGGCTTCGCCCCCTGGACCCCCCGTTTGCCCACCCCCGTGGGCTTAAGGTTCGCCGGCGTATTGGGTCCCACTCGTGGCAGGGTTGCTAATGTGGGCTACTCGCCCCCTTTAAGGTTTCGTGGGAGGACACCCCCCCACAACCACCCGCCAGGGGGGCTTCGCCCCCCTGGACCCCCAATGGAGTTTGAGGAAGGGGTGAGAAAGGATGGCTCGGTAGATGGGTTCAATGCTGGCCCACAGTTCTTGGGTGAAGCTCGTCACGTTCGTCCTCCTTCAAAGGAGAAGGCGGTATGGGTTCTCCAAAAGTTCCTTCACGGTCCGAAGGAATTCGGCTGCGGGCGCGCCATCAACAATCCGGTGGTCAAAGGTTAAGCTAAGGTGCATCATCGCTCTGGGAACGACTTGGCCTTGCTGGAAAGAGGGCTTCTCTACAATCCTTCCAACCCCAAGGATAGCCACTTCGGGCGGATTGATGATGGGGGTGAAGATGTCAACCCCGTACATACCAAGGTTTGTGACGGTGAAGGTGCTTCCGGTTACTTCATCAACGGTAAGGGTGCCTGCCCTCGCCCCTTCAGCGAGCCTGCGGGTTTCGGCTGCTATTTCTCTGAGGGATTTTTTATCGGCATCCCTAACCACCGGAACTATAAGTCCTCCTTCCAAAGCTACCGCTACCCCTATGTGCACTTCATCTAAGAGGTGGATTTCGTCCCCTATCAGGGTAGAATTGAGGAGTGGGTGTTTTTTGAGGGCGATGGCAGCCGCTTTGACCACCATATCGGTATAGGTCAGTTCAAATTCTCCCTTGAGCTGTTCCCTCATCCGGACCAGTTCCGTGGCATCAATTTCAGTAGTTATGGTGACCTGGGCCATAGTCTGTAGGCTCTGGGTCATCCTCTCAGCTATGGCCTGGCGCATACCGATGAAAGGGATGACTTTGGCGGGTGGCCGAGGGGGAGGTGGAGGAGCTTTGCGGGCCTCCACAAAGGCCATAACGTCTTTCTCAGTAATCCGGCCCCCAGGGCCCGTGCCTTTTATCTGAGAAAGGTCAACGCCGTGCTCTTTGGCCAGCCTTTTGGCCGCTGGAGTGGCCAGAATTTCCTTAGGGGCCGGGGCCTCAACGGGCACCTCAGCAGTAGGAGGAGCAACCGGAGCTCTTTCCAGTTCCGGTATGACCTCGCCTGGCTCGGCTATGTAGGCGATAACTTCTCCTACGGCTTTGACCTCTTTTTCTGCCGCAGCGTGCCGAAGGATACCTGAAGCCGGGGCTTCAATTTCGTAGGTGATTTTCTTGCTCATGACTACTGCTATGCGTTCCCCTTTCTCCACCCTGGCCCCATCAGGCTTGAGCCATTTGACCACAGTGCCTTCAGTCATGGCCATACCAAGTTTGGGCATGATTACCTTTACTGCCATCTCATCCCTCCTTCTCCATGCTTACCCAAACAGTAACGGCCGCATTGGCTACCAGGATTTCATCGGATTTGTCCCCCAGCTCTGGCTGGTATATCCCGCGGGCAATCATTCCCCCTTCTATCACCTCCAGCCTTTTCCGGCCGAAGGGGATAACCTCTAAGACTTCTTCAGTTCTTACCTTCTCAGGGTAAGGGCAAGCTATCAAGACCTCAACCTCTATTTGGTTCAGGTCCTTAAGGCCGATTATTTCCACAAGGCCGCACAAGCAGCTTCTGGATATAGCATCGGCTACGGCCTTGCGGGCCGCTTTGGTGGGATCCTGGCCGTGCTGGTCAATCCCTTGGCCTATTTCCACGATGAATTTCTTCAAGCTCATGTTTCCCTTCCTGTGAAGAAACCTCTCCTGGCCGCTTCTTCCAGGGCCTTGGGTATGTCCACAACCCTTGGCCCATTCCCCGTGAGGCGGACTTTGAAGACGGAATTGCGTCCTACCTCCACTTCTCTCTCCCCATCCAGGGCCAAAATTGAAGGCTTCCAGTGTATTTCCACTGCATCTCCTATGCCGATTAATGAGCAACTTTCTACCTGGACTTCTTCTATCAAGCCGGGGGCAACCGGTGCGAGGACTTTCCGCCCTGGCCCTATTTTTATGTAAACCCCGTGCCCTTCATCCAAGGCATTGGGGTAAAGGCAGCCTCCTACGGAGGATAGGCCTATGTTCCCAGGTGAAGCCCTGGCCAGGATTATCTCCCGAACTTTGGACATATCCCATATAGCTTTGGCAGCGATGAAGACGTCATCGTAAACCACAACATCCACGAGAGCGATGTCCACAAGCTCCCCGTTCTCCCCTTCTATTTCCAGCCTTTTAGTGGGCCGGGCTACTTCCTTTACTTCAACGGCCCCTACGGCTACAACTCCGGCCGCCAACCCGGCTATTGTCCCTTCAACCATGAAAGGGAAAACGTTGTTTGTCCCCGTGGAGATAGGGACAAGGGGCACATCTCCGCAAGCTTTAGCTACGGCTCTATTTGTGCCATCGCCTCCCAAGGTGACTATGCATTTTGCTCCGGCATCGGCTAAGAGGGAAGCCGCCAGGGTGGAATCCCTCTGGTCGGCATAGATGGGCATATCCAGTGGGCAGACTTCCATGGAAAGTTTAACCGCACTCAGGGCCTTGGGCACGATTCCGAAGTAATCGGGCATGTATAGGACCTTTTCCACCCCAGCGGCTTCCAAGCCCAGAAGGACCCTCCGAACAATGTTCACCTTCTCTTGATTGTCAAAGACGGAGCCATGAGCCACAAGCCTCCTTATGTCTTTACCTGAAGCTGGGTTAGCGATGATACCTACGGTCTTTTCAAGCAAGGCTCCTCCTTAAAACCCGTAGTGTTCTCGGACAATTTCCGCCAGGCCAATGGCCGCAAGCTTGCTTTCCGGGACTAACATCGTTACGGTCACTACTCCTGGCAATCTCCCTATCTCCACTGCGCCAGAGATAGTGACCCTGTTCATCACCTCCTCTTTGGACAGGCCAAAGAGTTTAGCCAGTCGGCTGATAGCGTTCTCGGTTGCTTCATTGAGGTTCGGTCCAGAGCCTACCATTTGGATGGGAAGGGCTTCTTCCACCTCCTTTTGGCCAAACTTTTCAGCTAACTCCATTATAAGCCTTTTTTCTGCAGGGCTAAAAGGACGGGCCAAAGGTGGAAGGTCTTCCACTGGCGGAAGCAGTATCGGGCCCTCATTGCCGAGCCCTTTGATTACTTTCACCTCAAGGGT